>CAKZUS010000336.1 GCA_937921805.1 uncultured Granulosicoccaceae bacterium | reverse complement strand
CTGAGCACCGACACCCATGACTACGCCGCAATGGCCGCACGCATGGTGGCCTTGGCTCAGCAACAGCCCGGCTTTCTCGGCATCGAGTCAGCCCGTCAAGACCAAGAAGATCGAGAAGATCGAGAAGATCGAGAAGGTATTGCGCTGGGAATTACAGTGTCGTATTGGCGCGATCTTGATGCAATTGCAGCATGGCGACGCGACCTAGAGCACCAAGTGGCGCAACGCCAGGGGCGCGAGCGCTTTTATGCGGCGTATCAACTGCGCGTCGCAAAGGTCGAGCGCGCGCATCACTTTGAGGCGTAACGATGGATTTGGCTCAGATTCTGGTTCTCTATCACTCTGGCGAGGGCACCACGCGCCGCCTCGCAGAGGCCCTACACAATGCCGCGCTTGCAGCAGGCGCGCAGTCACAGTGTTGCGATCTGAGCGACCCCCACAAAGCCATGGCATTGCTGGATCAGTGCGACGCGGTGGCGCTGGGATCTCCAACGTATATGGGTATGGTGGCGCAAGAGTTTCTCGCCTTTGGTGCCCACACGAGCGAGCGCTGGAGTGAGCAGCGTTGGCGTGACAAAATCGCCTGTGGATTCACCTGCGGAGCTAATGCCAATGGGGATCAAAGCAGTACGCTCACCTATATGCAGACCTTTGCCTGCCAGCATGGAATGCTGTGGCTGAGTCTCGACATCCCAGGACAGCTCCACCCCGAAGGGCTGAATCGCTTTGGTACCAGTCTAGGGGCCACAGGCAAAACCGTCGATGGCGTGGTACATCCGCTGGATCTTGGTACAGCGGCTTATCTCGGCAAGCGCTTGGCATCAGCCTGTCTGCGCTGGAAACGCGGCGCATAGTCGCTTTTTGAGGACTGCTTTCTTTCGACGACAGCGCGATGGCGTAACTTTTGCTGTTTTCACTCTGAAACATGATGTTTGGAGCGGCGATGGCGCGCGAGATTCGATTTGGGGACTTTGTGCAGGCGATTTCAGTGGATACGGCCCACGTTCGCTATGCAGAATTAATGCCCCAGCCCCTTTTTGATACTCAAGGCAGAGAAGTGCCGCAGCCGATGCAAAAAATGCGTCTGCGTCGGATGGATGTATACCGTCTACTACAGCCTTATATTGGCAGTCGCTTTTTCGACCAAGCGCGGGCGGTAGTGCCTTTAGCGCTGTATTTGGCGTTGTTCCAATACTTCGTACTGCAACACTCTGTCAACGATGCCGCGCAAATTGCCGGAGGCTTGCTGGCAGTGATGGTAGGACTCATGCTGTTTATGGAGGGCCTGAAGCTCGGCCTGATGCCTTTTGGCGAGGCAATTGGGAGCAATCTGCCGCGCAAACTGCCTCTGCCTGGTGTATTGCTGGTGGCCTTTGCCCTCGGGGTAGGGGTGACTTTTGCTGAGCCGGCTATTGGAGCCTTGCAGGTTGCCGGTTCTATTGTTGATCCAGCCAAAGCGCCATATCTGTATACGCTTCTCAATGACCGCTCAGGAATGACCGTGCTGTTAGTCGGGCTGGGAGTAGGGTTCGCGGCCGTACTGGGCACGATGCGCTTTCTCTACGGCTGGAGTCTCAAGCCCATGATCTATATCAGCCTCGCCCCGGCGATGGGCTTGAGCATCGTGGCGCTGTTTGATGAGAACCTATCGACGATTGTCGGCCTCGCCTGGGACTCTGGTGCCGTGACGACAGGGCCGGTGACAGTGCCGCTGGTGTTGGCATTGGGCATCGGTGTGGCTGCAGCAGCAGGTAAAGGGGCCGATTCGTCGCTCTCTGGCTTTGGCATTGTGACTTTGGCATCGGTTTTTCCTATTTTAGGGGTCTTGTTGTTGAGTTACTACACCGTATGGACGGTGTCACCAGAGCAGATACTAGAAGCGGCAGCAGCCATGAAACAGGCCAGTACTGAAGCGCCTTGGTACTCCCTAACGCCTTGGAACGAGATAATACTGGGCGTTCGCGCCATTGTCCCGTTGGTGATTTTCTTGGTACTGGTGTTGGTGTTCGTCTTGCGCGAGCGCTTGCGCGATGCCTTCATTACGCACTACGGCATCGTTTTGGCCGTGGTGGGGATGTGCATTTTCAATATTGGCCTGACGTATGGTCTGTCCAAGCTTGGTGACCAATCCGGCAGCCTTATTCCCGGGGCTTTTGCGCAGATTTCTGCGATGGAAGCTTCGCCGCTCTACTCCGTAGCAGTGGGCATTAGTATCGCGGCGCTGTTTGCCTGGGTACTGGGCCTGGGGGCGACGCTGGCAGAGCCAGCTCTCAATGCATTGGGCATGACGGTACAGAACCTCACCAATGGCGCTTTTCGAAAAAGCATGCTGATGTATGCCGTCGCCTTTGGCGTGGGCACGGGCATCATGATTGGGGTGCTGAAGCTGATTTTTGGCTTTCACATTATGTATGTGCTGATCCCGGCTTATAGCTTGGGTTTGGTGCTGACGTATTTCTCGACCGAAGAATTCGTCAACGTCGCTTGGGATAGCGCAGGGGTCACCACGGGGCCAGTGACAGTGCCGCTGGTCTTGGCAATGGGCTTAGGGTTTGGCAATGCGCTGGGATCTACCGAAGGCTTTGGTATTCTTGCCGCCGCCTCAATTTGCCCCATTGTCGCTGTATTAACCATGGGCTTATATGTGCAATACCAAGCGCACAAGGAAGACCAAGAACTCGAAAAGGAGACGAACTATGGCGTCTAGACGCAGTATGACGACATTGACAGATGTCGCGATGATCACCTGTGTTGTACAACGGGACAATGCTGATGCGGTCACCAATGCTTTGCTCGAGATCGGCATTCAAGGGGCATCAGTACATGCGGCAATGGGAACAGGGGTGCGCGAGCGATTAGGAGTGCTGGGTGTTGCGGTGGACGTCGAGCGTTCGGTCATTTCGCTGATGGTGGCACGAGACCAGGTCAACCGTATATTCGAGCGCATGTATCTGGCAGGGCGTTTAGATACTCCGGGGATGGGATTTATGTATGTCACCCCGCTGTTGCAAGCAGCCACCTACGTTCCGCCACATGTCCTAGAGCGCGTGGCACAAGAACGCGAATTGGCGGGAGCGTAAGGTCCAATGCAAGGCACTCCTTCTTCCCAGACTCCCGTTCTGCAATATGGACAGTTCATGCAGCGACCAAAGCCAGCGGCGATTCCGATGCGGAACTACTCCTGGATGATCAACGGTGTTTTGTATCACGGCGGTGGCGAAAAGCTAATGCTCGCCTTGCATCAATACGGACTCGATGAGGCCTATTTTTACAATGTTAACGCCACGCCGCTCGGAAGAAGCAGCGTGGCGGGTCTTGCTGATTCGTTTGATGTCGAGCATTTTCATGTGATCGTCTCCGCCGATCAAGCAGAGACAGTGTTCGAATATATTTTTGAGCTGATGCAGATGTATAAGCCCAATGTCGGGATGATGTCGCTACAGCGACTGCTCGGCTCGACGCCCAATGTGTTGCCAGAGGGCGTGCAGCCGGAGCCGGCACACTAAGGGCTTGTGTCACAAGGGATAGAGTAAGAAGAGATAAATTAGGGGGGGCGTGAAGTTGCGTATCGTGTTCTGGTTCCCTATAATTCTCCTCTTGACGGAGAGATGGCCGAGCGGCTGAAGGCGCTCCCCTGCTAAGGGAGTATGGGGTTTAT
>CAKZUS010000335.1 GCA_937921805.1 uncultured Granulosicoccaceae bacterium | reverse complement strand
CGGCGAGCTCGGCAGCGTTTTGCTCGGCGCAGCACTGGTCAATAATCTCGTGCTCACGCGCTTTCTCGGCCTCTGTCCACTGATGGGAACGTCACAACGTCTGGACCATGCCCTGGGTATGGGCTTGGCGACGACATTTGTGCTCACGCTCTCGGCCCTGTGCAGCCATTTGGTCAATGCGTGGCTACTCGTGCCACTTGACGCGCCGTATCTGCGTACGCTGGCCTTTATCGCCATTATTGCCGTGATGGTGCAGCTCACCGAGCTGGTGATTCGCCACACCAGCCCCGTGCTCTATCGCGCCCTCGGGATATTTATTCCGCTCATCACTACCAACTGCGCCGTATTGGGCGTGGCGCTACTGAGCGTACAACAGTCGCACAGCTTGCTAGAAGCAGGCGTGTATGGCTTAGGGGCCGCGCTGGGATTTACGCTGGTGCTGGTCATGTTTGCAGGCCTGCGCGAGCGCATCGCGGGAGCCGATGTGCCTGCCATCGCCCAGGGCGCACCGATTGCGCTCGTCACGGCAGGCTTTCTCTCGCTGGCCTTTATGGGCTTTGCTGGCCTACTGCGCTGATGGCCGCGGCACTGGCTTTAGCCGCATTGATGGCCGTGGCTGGTACGGTACTCGCCCTGCTCGCCAGACGTTGGCCCGAAGACACCCAGACCCTACTGGCCCGCGTTGACGCGGCACTGCCACAGACCCAGTGCGCGCAGTGTGGCTTTCCTGGTTGCCGGCCCTATGCCGAGGCGCTGGTGCAAGGCGATGCCGCGGTCAACCTCTGCCCCCCTGGTGGAGAGGCCACCGTGCAGGTCTTGGCCGAACTGCTGGGAGTCGCCGCTCAGCCGCTCGCCCAGTGCGCCCCCACAGAGCCGATGAAAGCGCTGATTATCGAAGCCGACTGCATTGGCTGCACGCTGTGCATTCTGGCCTGTCCTGTCGATGCGATTATGGGTGCAACCAAGCATATGCATACCGTATTGCTCGATGAGTGCACGGGCTGCGAGCTGTGCATCGCGCCCTGCCCTGTCGATTGTATTGAGCTTGTGCCAGCACGCCTATGCTAGTCACAACCCGCCAGCCCACACAGTTGCACATCGCGCTCCAGCAATACGCCACGCGCGCCTTGCCGCAAGTCCAAGCGCACCAGCACATTGCATCGGGACAATGCCTAGCCGATCACCCTAACGGTGTGCCCGTTTATGCACCGCGCGCGGGCCGGGTGCGCAGCGTCAGCGCACAGTGCATCACCATAGACGTCGATACCGACAGCCACGAGGCACCCGCCCTGGTGGAACCCCACGATCATTTTCTGGAGCGGGTACGCCAAGGCGCGATGGTGGGTCTCGGCGGCGCGGCTTTTCCCGCCCATCATAAATGGCGCGGCACGCCCCACACGCTGGTTATCAATGCCATGGAGTGCGAGGCCCCTATTCACTGCGATCGCGCCCTGTTGAGCATTCGCCCCGACAGCCCACTGCGCGGCGGGGAAATATTGGCGGAGGCGTTGGGAATAGCGCGCTGTGTGATCGCCGCCAAAGCTGACTTTGCACCCATTTTCCAGAGCATGTTGCCGCGCGTGCCCTCTTGGGAGCTGTTCACGCCCGCCCCACACCGTGGTATCGGCGCGGAGCGCACGCTACTGCGGGCACTCGATGGCGCCACACTCCATGGCCCCGCCAGCGAGCAGGGGTACATCGTCGCCAACCTCGGCACCCTCGATGCGCTGGCACGCTGGTGGGATCACGGCTTTGCTCTCACGCATCGCCTTGTGAGCGTTGGCAACGAACAGGCCTATTGGGCAGCCTTGGGCACCCCTCTGCCAGACTTACTGCCAGACACCCAGGACGCCCAGAACACTGAGAATGCTGCAGCGCACAGTCGCACGCTACGCGTCGGCGGCCTGCTCTCGGGGACTCTCAGCACTGAGCACCACCGGGGCCTACAGGCCCAAGATAACAGTCTCTCTTGGGACGACGCGAGCACCGCTCCCCTGCCTGCGGAGCCTTGCATTCGCTGCGCGCGCTGCGCTCCGGTTTGTCCCGAGGGGCTGTTGCCGCAGCAACTGCATTGGTACCAACACCAAAGCGAAGCACTTGTGGCACTGGGGATTGATGCCTGCACCACCTGTGGCGCTTGCGATAGTGTATGCCCGAGTCATATCCCCTTGGCCGCGCAGTTTATGCGGGCCAAAAAGACCTTGCGCACCCAACGCAGCATCGATGCTATGGCCGAACGGGCGCAGGCCCGCTTCGCGGTGCGCAATGCACGCCAAACGCGGCGCGCTGAGCAAGCAGTCGAGCGACGCGCACAGCACCGCCAAGGCGATAAGCGCCAGGATGCCATCGCCGCCGCCCTAGCCAAGCGCCGCCAGCGTAAGGCCTCATGACACTGCGAAACACCATGCTCAGCGTTGTGGCCGCGACGCTGCCTGCCTTAGCTTGGCTGAGCCTGCAGCACGGCTGGATAGTGCTGATCCAGTGCCTGACTTGTGCACTACTTTGTGTCGCAGTGGAAGCGCTAGCACTACGCTGGCGAGGACGCTCATTGCAGAGCGTTTTTGATGGCAGTGCCGCCTTGTGCGGCTGGCTACTGGGCGCGGCGCTACCTCTTACCTTGCCTATAGCTTGGCCCTGGTCGCCACTGTGGCTATGGCTAACCGGCGCGCTGGTCGCCATCGGTCTAGTCAAGCAGCTCTACGGCGGCCTGGGACACAATGTCTTTAACCCCGCGATGGTGGCATACGCTTTTCTGCTGCTCGCCTTCCCCCAGCCTATGGCACAGGCCGATGCACTCAGTGGCGCCAGCGTGCTGGACCTCAGCCTGCAGCACCGTCTTGGCGCCGCTCCCTGGCCGGAGTTCGGTTTTGACCCGGTGATCGTGCTCTGGAGCCTAGGAGGCGCCTGGCTCTGGTGGCGCGGGATATTGAGCTGGCGGCTCGCCGTCGGCGTGTTGGCGAGCGCATTATTAGTCGCCACTGTCGTTGCTCTGTTCTCCGAGCAGGCCCTCTCGCCGTGGCAGCATCTCAACGCAGGGGCCTTGGTGTTTGGTGCGTGGTTTATCGCCACCGACCCTGTCACGGCCCCAAGTAGTCGTTCGGCCCAATGGGCCTTTGGCGCTATCGTTGGCGCCATGACAGTGGTGATTCGTAGCTGGGGCGCGTATCCCGAGGGCTTTGCCTTCGCCATCGTCTTTGCCAATGCAATGGTGCCGCTACTCGACCGCTGGGGACTACGATGGCGAGCTTGAGCAAGGCACCACTGCTGCTCAGCGCGATCACATTGAGCATTGCCGCCGGGCTGGCCCTGTGGCAATCGCTACTCGCTGAGCGCATGCATGCCGCGAAGGACGCCTATACCGCGCGGCTGCAAGCGCAAGTGCTGCCCGACTCGGGGGCTTTTATCGCGCAGCGCCCGCTCGACGCCTTCAGCACGGCGCGAGACTATACCCAAGGCAGTGTTATTCGCAGCACCACTCCGCGGGGCTATAGTGGCGAGATTGTCCTGCTCATCGGCACGACCCCCTCAGGGCACATTCGTGCCTTGCGCGTGCTCTCACATCGCGAAACTCCCGGCCTTGGCGATCGTTTTGCGCGGGATCAAGGGCAGTGGTACGCGCAGTTTGAACACCACACGACCGCGACGCTGGCGCTCAGCAGGGATGGGGGCAGCATCGACGCAATGAGTGGCGCGACCGTCACTTCGCGCGCTATCGTGGAACAAGCTCGCACGGCTCTGGAGCGATGGCATACCCCGATCGATACCCATGACTGACTCTTCCCCTAGCGCGCGGCTCTGGCGCGATAACTCCGGCACCATACAACTACTGGGCCTGTGTCCCATGCTGGCTGTCACCACCTCGGTAGTCGATGCCTTAGGGCTGGCGCTGGCGACACTGTTGACTCTGCTCTTTAGTGCTACAGCCGTGTCTTTGCTGCGCCATGCTCTCCCGCCTGAAACTCGGCTGGTCGCGACAGTGATGATCATCGCTGGCGGGGTGACGTTTATTGACTTTGCGCTGGCAGCTTACTTACCCGATTTACATCGCACGGTCGGGCTTTTTGTACCGCTGATCGTCACCAATTGCGCCATTCTCGCGCGCACCGAGTCTTTCGCAACCCGCCACCCGCCATGGCCGGCCCTGCAAGACGCCTGGTGGACTGGTCTCGGGTTCGCGTGGGTGCTGCTGAGTCTCGGGGCTATCCGCGAACTGCTCGGCAACGCAAGTCTCTTCGTCGGCGCCGAACGCCTGCTCGGCGAATCAGCACGGGACTGGCATTGGCAGGGGGAGCAAGCTTGGGTTGTCTTGGCTATTTTGCCGCCAGGGGCATTTTTTGTGCTCGCATTGCTGGTCGTCCTGCAGCGAGCACTCAGTCGCTAGGCACCGTTCTCTAGTGCTCAGCTAGCGCTCTGAGTGGAGCACTCTAGGCACTGTATTTTAGGCACTGCTTTTTGTCAGTCGCTTCGCCTCGAACCACAAGGCCGCTAGCTGCGCTTCGCTGAGATTATCCAGGGTCTGCTGGCCGCGCGACGCCGCTACAGCTTGGACCTGCTCCCAGCGGCGGGCAAATTTATTACTCGCTTGATCAAGCAGCGCTCCAGGCTGATAGCCCGCACAACGCACGGCGTTGACGACGGCAAACAGCAAGTCCCCTAATTCTTCTTGCTGTTGTATCGCATCGGGCGCTTCGCGTACTTCCTGCACTTCCTCGATGACTTTATCCAGCACCTGCGGCAAGGCAGGAGCGCGCCAATCAAAGCCGGCCGCAGCGGCACAGAGCTGAACTTCCATCGCGCGTTGCAACGGGGATTTTTCCTGCTCCACTCGCCTCTCCTGATCCCAAAACTGCCATAAAACATCTGTCATTATAAATCAGTTTGATGTCTCTGCGATGTCACATTGCTCGTCCAAAACTCCGATATCTTGAGCCAAAAATGGAGCAAATAGAGGCAAAAGTCATCCAAAAAATTGACACGCGTCACAAAAAATGGGATTTTTGCTTTAGACATGATGAATTAATGTTGATGAAAATCATTCATTGCTCAACGAGTCAGCACCCCTTCAGGCGGGCCATGAGAACTTGCCTCCTAAGGATTGCTCAACAGTCAATTCGGGTCCGACCTGGATGAGGATTGACCAGGCCCTTGCATAACAACTCTATTCGACGAAGCGAAATCTCTTAGGAGTCACATAGTCCCATGAAAAAAAATCTTGCCTTCACTGCCGTCTCATTGGCAACCATGGCTGCCGTTGCAGGCTGCTCTACCACTGATTACTCAGCCTCTAGCACCGCAACCAGTGGCTCTGTCTCTGGTGCGCAAGCTGAGCTGGCTCAGCGCGTTGCCGACGCCCAGGCCCGCGAAGCTCGCTTGACTGAGGAAAATGCCTCTCTCAAGAGCCAGATCGCTAGCTACAGCAGCAGTGCTGGCGCTACAGCACCAGCAGCTCCTTACAGCGGAAGCTCTAGCGCACTGCCCCCCAACCCACTCCCAGGTGAGTGCTACGCGCGTGTTTATCAAGCCCCGACTTATAACACCGTCACTCAAAAAATCACCGTCCAAGAGCCAGGCGAGAAACTGGAAGTCATTCCAGCGACTTACCGGACTGTCACCGAAAAAGTTTTGGTACGCGAAGCTTCTGAAGAATTGCGTGTCGTCCCAGCGACTTACCGGACTGTCACCGAAAAAGTCTTGGTGAAGCCCGAGTCATACCGCATTGAGACCGTGCCTCCAACTTACGGCACTGAAACTGTTCGCGTTATCGACGAGCCAGCTCGCTCAGTCTGGCAGCCAGGCCGTTTGACCGCCAGTGGCAACTACATTCCTACCGGCGCAGGTAGCAACACTGGCGGCGTTGTCGGTGGTTCTTACAACGGCGTCACTCGCATCGACAACGGTACGGGCGAAGTGTTGTGCTTGGTTGAGATCCCAGCGACCTACAAAACCATCACTAAGCGTGTTCTGAAGACTCCTGGTAGCAGCAAGAGAGTTCCTATTCCTGCTGAATACACCACCATCACCAAGCAAGTCATTGGCACTCCTGCAACGACCAAGCGCGTGGTCATTCCTGCCCAGTACAAGACTGTCACCAAAAAAGTGATCGCTACTCCCGGCAGCACCAAGCGTGTTCCTGTCCCAGGTGTTTACGACACCGTCACGACCAAGAAAAAAGTCAGTGAAGGCAAAGTCGTTTGGCGCTCTATCTTGTGCGACACCAACGCAGCACCAGAAATCATCAAGAACGTGCAGACCGCTCTTCAGCGCGGTGGCTACTACGGCGGCCCCATCGACGGCATCATCGGTTCACAAACCGCTGCTGCAGTGAAGCGCTACCAGACTCAAGCCAAACTGCCTGTTGACGGTCTCCTGACTATCGACACAGTGAAGTCTCTGGGCGTTAACTACAAGTAAGCGTCTCATTGAGGTCCACTCTGGACCTTGAGCACTAAAAAAAGAGGTCCTTCGGGGCCTCTTTTTTTTCGTTTTTTTTCGTCTTTTTTCCTTCGACCCCAGGCCAATTCATCAGCAGCGACACTGTCGATGCACAAGCCTGCTAACCTTAGCGTTTTTCCCAGCGCCCGAGCTATGGCCCAATATATCTACACCATGAGCGGTGTGGGCAAAATTGTCCCACCCAAAAGAGAAATCCTCAAGGATATCTACCTCAACTTT
>CAKZUS010000334.1 GCA_937921805.1 uncultured Granulosicoccaceae bacterium | reverse complement strand
CTATTGCAGTTGATGATCCACTCGCTGTACTCAAACTCTGAAATCTTTCTACGCGAGCTGGTCTCGAACGCCTCTGACGCCTGCGATAAGCTGCGCTTTGCTGCCGTCTCGGATGACAGCCTGCTCGGCGGTGACAGCGAGCTGAAAGTCCAGATCGAATGCGATGAGCAGGCGGGCACCGTCACGGTGCGCGACAACGGCATTGGCATGAATCGCCAAGAAGTGATCGACAATATCGGCACCATTGCTCGCTCGGGCACCAAGCGTTTCCTAGAGGCGATGGACGGCGAGCAAAAGAGCGAAGCGACGCTGATTGGACAATTTGGCGTGGGTTTCTACGCGAGTTTTATCGTCGCCAAAAGCGTGACCCTACGCACCCGGCGTGCGGGCGAAGAGCAGGCCTATGAGTGGCGCTCAGAAGGCTCGGGGTCTTTCACCTTGGGCGAGATTGACTCGGCGCCACGCGGCACTGAAGTCATTTTGACTTTGCGCGACGAAGCCAAAGAATTTCTCAGCGATTGGCGCCTGCGTCAGATCGTGAAGAAGTACAGCGATCACATTGTCTTCCCCGTGCAAATGCTGGACAAAACGCCTGCGGCAGATGCTGAAGACGACGACGCCGAAGCCAGCGCAAAGCAAGACAATACACCTGTGTGGGAGACGATTAACACCGCGAAAGCCCTCTGGCAGCAGTCTACGCGCGATCTCAGCGAGGACGACTACAAGCAGTTTTATCAGTCTCTGACCAACGACTATGGCGACCCCTTACTGTGGCTGCACAATAAAGTCGAAGGCAACCAGGAATACACGACGCTGTTCTATGTGCCAGAGCGCGCGCCGTTTGACCTCTACGAGCGCGAAAGTCAAAGTGGCATCAAGCTGTTTGTACAGCGCGTGTTTATCCTCGAAGACAACCAAAAACTGCTGCCGCGCTATCTGCGCTTTATGCGCGGTTTGGTTGATTCGGCCGACCTGCCTCTGAACGTTTCGCGCGAGTTGCTGCAAGACAATAAGCATATTGAGCGTATTCGCAATGCCTCGATCAAGCGCCTGCTCGGGCAGTTCGACAAGCTCGCGCAAGACGACGCAGAAAAGTACGAGAAATTCTGGGAGCTGTACGGTCAGGTACTCAAAGAAGGCGTTGCAGAAGAGCACAAGCAGCGCGATGAGCTGCTCAAACTCTTCCGCTTGCATTCGACTGAAGGCGAAGGCTGGGTGTCGTTGGCCGATTATGTAGGGCGCATGAAAGAGGGCCAGGACAAGATTTATTATCTGACTGCCGACTCTGCCACCGCGGCGGCCAATAGCCCGCACCTTGAAGGCTTCCGCTCCAAGGGCTTGGAAGTGCTATTGCTTTCCGATCGCGTTGATGAGTGGATGATGAGCTATCTGCACGAGTTCGATGGCAAATCGTTTGTCTCGGTGGCTAAGGGCGATTTGGATCTTTCCTCGTTCGAGAACGAGGAAGAGAAATCCAAGCGTGAAGAGCAAGCCAAAGAGTCAGAGCCTTTGCTCAAGCGCCTGCGCGAAACACTGGGCGAGCGGGTCGAGGACGTGCGCATCGGTCAACGCCTCACCGACTCTCCCTCCTGTGTGGTGCTGGGCGAGAATGACATGGCGCTGTATATGCAGCAGTTGATGCGTCAAGCTGGCCAGGAAGGCCCCAGCTCTAAGCCGGTGCTGGAAGTCAATATTCAGCATGCACTAGTGCAGCGTATTGACCAAGAGCCAGACGAAGATCGCTTCGCCGAGTGGGCCGAAGTTTTGCTCGATCAGGCGATTTTGGCCGAAGGTGGTCAGCTGAGCGACGGAGCGGGCTTTGTGCGTAAGCTCAATGGCTTACTCTTAGCCAACTAGAGCGCGCTCTGTCGAAAAATAAGGCACCTTCGGGTGCCTTTTTTTCGTTACGGCTGAAATTTTGCACGCTATGATTCACAATATCTGATTCGCATCGGCTGATGCTCGTACTTTAGGAAATCGCAATGAAGTTCATACCAATGGTGCTGGCAGGCATGACCCTCTGGGTTGGTGCTGCGGCAGCAGGAGACCCGGAGGCCGGGCGCACGAAGGCAGAGACGTGTCTGGGTTGCCACGGAATTCAGTCTTACGTCAACACCTACCCGACCTATCATGTTCCCCTGATCGGTGGGCAGCATGCGGCGTACTTGGAGGCGGCATTGCGCGCGTATCGTGATGGTAGCCGCGAACACCCGACCATGCAGGCTAACGCCGCGAATCTGACTGATGAAGATATCGCCGATCTGGCTGCGTATTTGGCTGAGCTTGGGAGCGACTCATGAAAACATTAACGGTGGCGCTGTTCGGAGCGCTGGTCTGGGGCAATGCCGCGTTGGCTGGTGGAGACATCAGCAATGGTGAGGCGCTGTCCAACACCTGTGCAGCTTGTCATGGCGCCGACGGAAATAGCACCATTGAGAGCAATCCTCGCTTGGCGGGGCAGTATGCGTCGTACATTGAGCAGGCGCTACGCTCCTACCGCGATGGCTCGCGCAACAATGCCGTGATGGCAGGGTTTGCGGCCGGGCTGAGCGACCAGGATATCGAAGATTTGGCAGCGTATTTTGCGGCGCAGACACCTGTGATGGTAACTTTGCCACGCGACTAGAAAACGTCGCCGCAAGGCATCCAGGCTTAGAGCATCCAGGGTTAGACGCGAGAGCTGAGAATGCCGCTGGGATTTCTCAGCCGACTCTAGCCAGTTTCAGCCCGCTGCAGCGCGTTTCAATTAGCCTGAGCCGCATCACCTTGATGGATGACTATTGGTGCCGTCGCGCAGACGCGCCAATAGGGCATCAACGTCTTGGTCGGGCATCTGTACATGAAAACCCTGCGACGCAATATTGCTGAGCACGACAACCGGGTCTTCTTTGCGTAGACTGCGCTCAGGGCTGAGCGTAATCTCCATGCAAGCGACCAGCGGCATCAGTGCCTTGCGCACTGCCTCGGGCAGGCTCTCAGGGGATTGTCCCTGCTGCATATACACATAGGTGCCGACTTGGCGTTCACTTCTCAATA
>CAKZUS010000333.1 GCA_937921805.1 uncultured Granulosicoccaceae bacterium | reverse complement strand
CTCATTGGCTCTAAAGTTACTTAGACCTTGCTGAAAGCGCCGCGCCTCGCTGCGCAAACCCAAGCGCGCTTCGCGCCCGCCGCTGCCATCGAATAGCTGCAAGGCGTATCGCTGCATCTGCTGCGAGGCGTCTTGCATGATCTCGGCGCGCAGCCACTGCGCGCGACTGCTCCGCCCTTCAGTACTGTAGAGCGCAAAACTGCCTATCAAAGTGAGCAGCGACACCACGACCACCACCGCCAGTGCAATATGCGCCAAGCTCAAATGGCGGCGGTTCATGCGACCTGCCCCGGAGTGTGCTCCAGCGTCTGCTCCAGGGCTTGCTCTAGCGGCGCCAACAAGGCCTGAAGATCCAGGTGCCACCACACGCCATCGGCGTATTCGCAAGCCTCTTGCAGCACCGTGTCTGTCGCCAGCCCCAGCGACTGCATGGTGTCGAGCAGGCCCGCAGGCGGCGTTGGCGCGGCATCTGGTGCTGCCGGTTCTCTCAGCCCCAGGGCCTCGTCCACCAGCACGACAACAGGGCGTTCTTGGCCCAACACCAGCCAACGCGCCGGCTCTGAAGCGTCATGTACTCCGCCAAGCAGAGCCGCCAAATCCAGCACGGGGGCGATGCGCCCATGAATATTGCACAGCCCTAGCATCCAGAGCGGACTCAGTGGCAACGCCGTCAGGCGTGCCGGCGCCCGCAAGGCGCTGAGCGTAGAGGTAGAGAGCAGCCACTGCCCTGCAGCGCGCACGGCGAGCAAGCGCAGCGGCGGAGGCGCTTGCTCGTGCCGGGAAGCGAGATAGCTGCGCGCGCGTTGTTCTTGCTCACGCAACTGCCCTAGCGGCGCTGGATTCATGAGGCCACGAGCTGGCGAACGCGATGGCGCAGCAACTGCGGATCGACAGGCTTGACTAAGTAATCTTTGGCGCCTTGGCGCATCGCCCAGAGCTTATCGGTCTCCATCGACTTAGAGCTGATCATAATGACGGGGATGTGTTTGGTGCGGGCGTTGCGGCTGAGCTGTCGCGTGGCCTGAAACCCATTCATCCCCGGCATCACGATATCCATCAGAATCAAATCTGGCTGAGTGCGCAGTGCCAGCGCCAAGGCCGTCATACCATCGGGGGCCTCAAGCACCTCCACGCCATCATTGCGCAGCATATCTCCAAGCACCTTGCGCTCGGTCGCAGAGTCCTCTACGAGCATCACGGTCGGCGGGGTCGCAGTCGGCGAGAAAGTCATACCAATGTCTCCGGCTCGGTGGCCTCACTGGGTGGCTCGGGGCAGTACTTATGTACCGCATTGATGAGATCACTGCGGCTAAAGGGCTTGGTGAGATAGTCATCCGCGCCCACCAGGCGCCCGCGTGCCTTATCAAAAATGCTATCGCGACTGGACAACATCACCACAGGCAGGCTGGCATATCGGGGATGGTTTTTGAGCAGTGCACAAGTCTGGTAGCCGTCGAGGCGCGGCATCATCACGTCGACAAAAGCCAAATCCGGCTCGAGGCTCACGACTTTCGACAGGGCCTCAAAGCCATCTTGCGCGAGAATAACTTGATACCCTGCTTCGAGCAGCAAGTTCTCCGCTGAGCGACGAATCGTCTGGCTATCATCGATGACCAAAATACGGATACTCACCAGTCCCTCGTAGTGGCCGACTGCATGCGACCCCGATACACTAAATACAGATAGATCGCAAAATGTACCATGCCGCCGTCCCCATGCGGGACGCTGCGCCACAATCCTCAAAGAACAGACTCAAGAGAACAGACTCATGGCTCGACGACTTTTGTTTGTGATGGACCCCATTGAGGGCATCACACCGTACAAAGACAGCACTTTGGCAATGCTGCTCGCAGCACAGGCCCGTGGCTGGCAACTGTACTGCTGCGACACCCCAGCCTTGAGCGTCCTCGAAGGAGACGCCTTCGCCCAGTGCCGCACGCTGAGCGTCAGCGATGACAACGACAATTGGTTCGCGTATTTGGCCGACGCCGACACGCAGCGTCTCGCTGATTTCGACGCCGTACTGATGCGCAAAGATCCGCCTTTTGACATGCGCTTTGTCTATGCGACGTACGCTCTCGAAGTCGCCGAGCGACACGGCGCTTTTGTGGTCAACCGCCCCCAAGCACTGCGTGACTTCAATGAGAAGTACGCCATCACGCGATTTAGCGACTGCATCACCGATACCGCTATCAGCGCCTCGGCAAGCGTGCTGCGCCAATTTCTCGCCACGCACCGCGACGTGGTGATGAAGCCGCTCGATGGCATGGGCGGGATGGGGATTTTTCGCGTCCGCCACGATGACCCCAATATCAGCGTCATCATCGAAACCCTGACCGACAACGGTCTGACGCCCATCATGGCGCAGCGCTACCTCCCCGATATTAGTGCCGGAGACAAGCGCATTTTGGTCATTGATGGCGAGCCACTGGGGCATGCCTTAGCGCGTATTCCGTCGCAAGGCGAATCGCGCGGCAACCTTGCAGCCGGTGGGCGCGGCGAGGTGGTTCCACTGAGCGAGCGCGACCGCTGGATCGTAGCGCAAGTGGCCCCGGCCCTGCGCGAGCATGGCCTGTTGTTTGTGGGATTAGATGTCATCGGCAACGCTCTGACCGAGGTCAATGTCACCAGCCCGACCTGCATTCGTGAGATCGCAGCCGGTAGTGGCGAGGATGGCGCAGAGCGCCTCATGGAGGTAATCGCCGCACGTTTTACGCCCTAGAAAGAGCGGGAAAAGTCGCTGCAATGCGGCAACGCAAGCCCGCGAAGGGCACTCTATACTGTTGCTTACTTCGTTGGCACAGCCTTCGCTTCTAAGGTGGTATATGCACGCACATCACCAGTCTCTGACACTCACGCATACGCTGCTGATCGCCGCCGCGTTGCATGGAGTACTGATCACCACCGTAGGCTTTGATTGGCTGGAACGCAGTCGTACTATCCCTGCCTCGCTAGAAGTGATTTTGCTAGAGACCAGCGACAATCAAACTCCCGAAGAGGCCGACTACTTGGCCCAAGTCAATGCCGATGGCGGCGATCGGGCCGAGCTGGCGCACCGGCCCGGCGCGCCTTTCAGCAGCGACAGCCCCCTACAAGCCGACGGCGTCGCGCCGCAGATGATGGTCGCCAGTGCGCCGCTGGAACAGCGCGAGCGGGCCGAGTCGCTCATCGTGTCGCTGTACTCGCCGACCGAGATGCCCAGCGCCGCGCGCGTGCAAGCGTCGAGCGAGCCTCAGCCCTATATCTCCGAAAACATCGTCAACCAAACGCAGCAGCTCGCCGCCGCTGCCACGGAGATCACCGAGCGCCTAGAACGCTATGCCAAGCGCCCACGCAAGCGGTTTGTGAGCGCCCGCAGCAAAGCTTCGGTCGCTGCCCAATACATGCACGAATGGGTGCGCCGGGTCGAACGTGTGGGCAATATCAATTTCCCTGACGAAGTGCGGCGCAAGCAGCTCAGTGGCGTGCTCATTCTGAGCGTCGGCATTGATCGACAGGGCGCGGTAATCGACATCGACGTGATGCAGTCCTCAGGACACCGCGTTCTCGATGATGCCGCCCGGCGCATTGTTGAGATGGCCTCCCCGTTTGACCCACTTACGGCGGAATTGGCCGAGACCACTGAC
>CAKZUS010000332.1 GCA_937921805.1 uncultured Granulosicoccaceae bacterium | reverse complement strand
AACTCGATGCAGCGGGCCTGGTGCGCTTGGGCAAGCTCAATATGGATGAGTTTGCGATGGGCTCGTCCAACGAGAATAGCTATTTTGGTGCGGTGAAAAATCCTTGGGATCTGGGGCGTGTGCCCGGTGGGTCTTCCGGTGGTAGTGCCGCTGCCGTCGCCGCAGGACTGGCACCGGCTGCCCTGGGCAGCGATACGGGCGGGTCGATTCGCCAACCTGCAGCGCTGTGCGGCATTACGGGCATCAAACCGACCTATGGACGCGTATCGCGCTACGGTATGGTGGCTTTTGCATCGAGCTTTGATCAGTGCGGGCCGATGGCTCGCAGCGCTGAAGACTGCGCTCTGTTGCTCAATGTGTTGTCTGGTCACGATCCACGTGATTCCACCAGCATTGACTGCGAGGCCGAAGATTTTACTGCGCATTTGCAGGCGTCTTTGCAGGGCTTGCGAGTGGGCGTGCCCAGCCAAGCCCGTAGCGAGGACCTCGGCGCCGGGGTGCGCGAGGCGCTAGAGACCGCGTTGCAGGTCTTAGTTGATGCGGGAGCAGAGCTGGTTGATATTGAATTGCCGGTGCAGCGCCACGGTGTGGCAGCGTATTACGTGATAGCACCCGCTGAAGCCAGCAGTAACCTCTCGCGGTTTGACGGGGTGCGATTTGGGCACCGCTGCGAGGCTCCCAGCTCGCTCGAAGACCTGTACTGCCGCTCTCGCGGAGAGGGCTTTGGTCCGGAGGTGCAGCGACGCATTATGGTCGGCACGTATGTGTTGTCGGAGGGGTATTTCGATGCCTATTACCTCAAAGCACAACGGGTTCGACGCCTGATATCCGACGAATTTGTCGAGGCTTTTAGTCGAGTTGACGTGATCGCAGGTCCAACGACTCCCACGCCAGCGTTTGCGCTAGGCAGTGGTACAGAAGACCCTGTACAGATGTACCTCAACGATATCTTTACCGTGACGGCGAACTTGGCAGGCATCCCTGGGGTGTCTGTGCCCTGCGGGCTGGTCGACGGCTTGCCCGTAGGCATGCAGTTACTCGGGCCGCACTTTGGCGAGTCTAAGTTGCTCAATGTCGCCCACCAGTTCCAGCAGCACAGCGACTGGCACCAACGGCGCCCGCGTGCGTATCAGGAGGTATAGCGATGCAGTGGGAAGTGGTCATTGGGCTAGAGATTCATGCCCAGCTCAGCACTCAGAGCAAGATTTTCTCAGGGGCTTCAACCGCATTTGGCGCCGAGGCGAATACCCAAGCTAGCGCTGTAGATTTGGGGCTGCCGGGGGTGCTGCCGGTGCTCAATCAGGCAGCCGTACTCAAAGCCATTCAGTTCGGCTTGGCCGTGGGCGCGCAGGTGAACGCCCGCAGCGTCTTTGCCCGCAAAAATTACTTCTATCCTGACCTGCCCAAGGGCTATCAGATTAGCCAGTTTGAGCTGCCGATTGTCGGGGCGGGGCGGCTGCGCATCGATTTAGAAGACGGGCAAGAGAAGTGGGTCGGCATCACGCGCGCGCACATGGAAGAAGACGCTGGCAAGTCGGTGCACGACTTGTTCCCTGGCTCGACTGGTGTCGATCTCAACCGCGCTGGGACGCCGTTGCTGGAGATTGTATCGGAGCCTGACATGCGCTCGGCGGCAGAGGCGGTGGCCTACGCCAAGAAAATTCACTCGCTAGTGCGCTATCTCGGGATTTGTGACGGCAATATGCAAGAGGGGTCGTTTCGCTGCGACGCCAATGTCTCAGTGCGTCGTCCTGGTGAGGCACTCGGTACGCGCGCAGAGGTCAAAAATGTCAATTCATTTCGATTCCTAGAGCGCGCGATTGTCTTCGAGGTCGAGCGTCAAATAGACGTGATTGAAGGCGGCGGCAGCGTGGTCCAAGAAACGCGTCTATACGACGCCGAACGCGATGAAACGCGTTCGATGCGCAGCAAAGAACAAGCCGAAGACTATCGCTATTTTCCGGATCCCGATTTGCTGCCGCTGCAGGTGAGCGAAGCGCAAATCGAAGCCTTGCGTGCGGCCCTGCCCGAGCTGCCCGATGCCCGCGCTGCGCGTTATCAAGCCGAGTTTGGTTTGTCGATCACTGATGCAAGAATGCTCTCGGCTGATCGAGAGCTAGCAGAGTATTTCGATGCGCTGAAAGACCACGGAAGGCTCGCTGCAAACTGGCTGATCAATGAGCTGATGGGCCGCTTAGACAAGGCCGATTTGAGCATGGCCCAATGTCCTGTTCCGGCAGCGGATTTTGCAGGCTTACTGGCGCGCATTGCCGATGACACGATCTCGGGCAAGCTGGCTAAGCAGGTGCTGGATGCCATGTGGGCAGGAGAGGGGAGCGCCGATGAGATCATTGATGCACGCGGACTGCGCCAAATCAGTGACTCGTCTGCGATCGGAGCCCTGGTGGAGGACGTACTCCAGGCGAACCCAGCTCAGGTGGCGGAATACCTCGCAGGCAAAGACAAGATGCTGGGTTTCTTTGTGGGGCAGGTGATGAAGCGCTCCCAAGGCAAGGCGAACCCCGGACAGGTGAACGCGATGATCAAAGAGCGCTTGCCGCGCGAGAGCTAGGGCTTTCACCGCCTTGGAATAGATATTGCTGAACCTCGCGGTAATTACCCGAGGTTTCTCCATGCATAATCGGCAGCCTTTTTCGATCAAAATATTCTCGCCCAACGGCGATCCCGATGGGCTGCGCGTCATTGAGCGCAGCAACTGGGTCGGCAATGCGTTGGTGTTTCCGCGCTCTTTGATGCCGCAGGTCAAGCGCCGCCGCGAGTTTGTCGAAAACGGGGTGTATATTTTGATGGGGCCTGGTCACGACGGACGCGGGCAGCGCCTGTTGATAGGTGAAGCCGATCCCATTGCTCCCAAGCTCGAATCGCATTTTGCCGAGGAAGACTTTTGGACGCAGGCGGTGCTTTTTACCAGCTCGGGCGCGAGTATGCTTTCTAAAGCGCAGTTGCAGTTTTTGGAGTCGCGCCTGATTGAGTTGGCGTTGTCAGTCAAGCGCGTCAACTTGCAAAACCGAGTGCAGCCCGCCACGCCGCGCTTGGGGGAATCAGACCGCGCAGAAATGGAAGTATTCCTGAGCAATATGCGCCAGATTTTGCCCATACTCGGCATTGATGCTTTTGAGCTTCCCCCGCGCCAGCAGCGTCGTTGGTCGCATCGCTTAACCATTAACCAAGCCGACATCACCGCTTACGGTAGCGAAACCAGTCAGGGCTTCGTGGTGTTTCGTAGCTCCAAGTGCGTAGACCAAACCTCATCGAGCCTGTATGAACAGTCGCGTTCGGTGTACGACTTGCGGGAATCGCTGTTAGATAAGGGCGTACTGTTTCGCCGCGATGGCGTGCTGCACTTTACGCAGGATTATTCATTCGAATGTCCGACTACGGCAGCCTCTGTCGTGTTGGGAGAACCAGTTAACGGCCGTGCTGTGTGGAGTGCCCCCGACGGGCGCAGTCTGCGCGAAGTAGAAGAGTCCCTAGCGGGTGCACCAGTGAATGTGCCCGAAGAAGAGTCAACGCCGCAGCACGATAATGACTCTGTTTCGGCCTAGCAATTCGCAGTGCTAGTCACTGGCTACATCCAGCGTCTCCGGCGCTTCGCTTTGGGGCTCTTCGGTGGCCTCAGTGACTTCGATATCGCTCG
>CAKZUS010000331.1 GCA_937921805.1 uncultured Granulosicoccaceae bacterium | reverse complement strand
TGGACAGAGGCCGAGAAAGCGCGTAAGCACGAGATTATTAACCAGTGCTGCGCCGAGCAAAACGCCGCCAAGCTCGCCGAGGGCCGACGCCACTACAGCACCTGCATTCCTGCTTGTGCGCCGTCGTCGGCACCCAGGAGGTAGATGTCTTCGTCGCCTGCGCTGAGAATCATGCCCTCGGAGAGGCCAAAACGCATTTTTCTAGGCGCAAGATTGGCCACCATAATGACATGGCGACCAGCTAGTGTTTCGGGGTCATAGGCTGTGCGAATGCCTGAGAATACGGTGCGTGTTTCATGGCCCAGATCTAGCTCAAAACGAAGCAGTTTTTTAGAGCCTTCGACGGCTTCGGCTGAGATCACTCGGGCCACGCGCAGATCGAGTTTGGCAAAGTCATCGTATTCGATCGTCGGGGCGATCGGTGCGTAGGCGGGCGCAGGGGTTGGTGCCGCAGCGGTTGGTGCCGCAGCGCTGCCCGTGATTTTGGCCTCTTCTTCCAAGTCGAGCTTGGTGGCGTCGAGCAGTGCTTGAGTTTGCTTGGTGTCGAGGCGGGTCAGCATGGGTTTAAAGGCTTGTACGGTACCGCCAAGGCGGGCCTGAAAAATATCTTCCCACTGGAAAGCACTCTCGCCAAAATAAGCGGCTGCTTTGTCGGCCAGTTTGGGCAAAATGGGCTGCAAGTAAATGGCAATCACCCGAAACAAGTTGACGCCCTGCGTGCAAATGCCTTGTACCTCTGGCTGTCGCTGTGGGTCTTTAGCCAGTACCCACGGCTCGGCGTCGGCGATGTATTGGTTGGCCAGATCCGCAAGCGCCATGATCCGGCGCACGGCTTGGGCAAACTGGTAGTGCTCGTAGTGCTCCGCGATGGCGTCGGCTTCGTCGGTGAACTGCGCATAGAGCGTAGGCTCAGGCAAGGATTCGGCGAGCTGTGCGTCGAAATGGCGGCTCAAAAAGCTGGCGCAACGGCTGGCAATATTGACGACCTTGCCGACGAGGTCGCTGTTGCAGCGTGCCACCAAGTCTTCCAAGTTGAGGTCGATATCATCGACCCCGCCGTTGAGTTTGGCAGCAAAGTAATAGCGCAGATACTCTGCATCAAAGTGCTCCAGATACGTCCGCGCTTTGATAAAAGTACCGCGAGACTTCGACATTTTGGCGCCGTTGACGGTGAGAAACCCATGCGCCCGAACACTCGTGGGCACCCGGTACCCAGCGCCGCTGAGCGTCGCTGGCCACAGCATCGTATGAAAACGCACGATGTCTTTGCCAATAATGTGGTGCAACTCCGTGCGGCTGCCGGGCGCCCAGGCGGCCTCCCATTGCGCTAGCGTGTGCTGCTGCGTGCAGTAGTGCAAATGGCTGGACATGTAGCCGATGGGGGCATCCATCCACACGTAGAAATATTTGCCTGGCGCGTCGGGAATCTCAAAGCCAAAATAAGGCGCATTGCGCGAGATATCCCAGTCTTGTAAATCCCCGTCAAACCACTCTTCTATTTTGTTGCGCAGCTCCTCCTGGGGCACGGCGTGTTGCAGCCAGTCTTGTAGCTGCGCCTTGAAGGGCGCCATGTGGAAGAAGTACTGGAGCGACTCTCGCAGCTCGGGTTTTTCGCCAGAGACGACCGACAACGGATTTTTCAGCTCGGTAGCGTCATAAGTCGCCGCACAGACTTCGCAGTTGTCGCCGTATTGGTCTGCCGCGTTACAGTTGGGGCAGACGCCCTTGACATAGCGATCGGGCAGGAACATTTGCTTCTGCGGATCGTAGAGCTGCTCAATTTTGCGCTCTTGGATATGTCCCGCCTCGCGCAGACGCTTGTAGATGGTCTGTGCGCAGTCGCGATTTTCATCGGAGTGGGTGGTGTAGAAAATATCGTAATCGCACAAAAAACCCTGATAGTCACGCCGATGGGCGTCGCCGACGCGCTCTATCAAGGCCTCAGGGGTAATGCCCTCGTCTTGGGCGCGCAGCATGATGGGGGTGCCGTGCGTGTCGCTGGCCCAAATCCAGCGGCATTGATGCCCGCGCAGCCGCTGGAAGCGCACCCAAATATCCGTCATCGTTGCCTCGACCATATGCCCCAAGTGCAAATCGGCATTGGCGTAGGGCAGCGCTGCGGTGACTACGATGTCGCGGCGGGCGTCGTGCTCGCGAGAGCTATCGGAAGTCGTGTCGTCGAAGGGAGTGTCGGAAGCGTTCATAGGGGGCTCAGTGAGGCGTACGCGTAAAGAGATAGATTACCAATTTAGTGTATTATCGCGCAGTTCCTTCCACTGCAAGTTTTTGCGCCTATGGACACCCGCGATATCCGCGCCGAGCTCGAGCAATGGGTTGAACCCGCCTCGGGTCAAACTCTCTCTGAACTCGGTGCGATTAGCACTCTGAGCGTCAGTGACGACGGCGTGCAGTTGAGCCTGAAACTCGGCATCCCCGCGCAGCGCTACCAAGTGCGCCTGCAAGCGGCACTGCAAGCCCTGCTACAGACCCCTGTCACGCTCACCGTCGACAGCGCCGTATTGGCGCGCCAAGTACAGCAAGGGCTCAAGCCACTGCAGGGCGTGAAGAATATCATTGCGGTCGCATCGGGCAAGGGGGGCGTTGGCAAGAGCACCACTGCGGCCAATCTCGCCTTGGCGCTAGCTGACGAGGGCGCGGCTGTCGGGGTGCTGGATGCCGATATTTATGGCCCCAGCCAGCCACGCATGCTGGGTGTGAGTGGTCGCCCCCAGTCGCCCGATGGCAAAAGCGTCATCCCCATGGAAAACCACGGCGTGAAAGTCATGTCGATTGGGCTGCTGATCGATGAAGATACGCCCATGATTTGGCGTGGCCCGATGGCGACGGGCGCCCTGGAGCAACTGCTGCGCGACACACAGTGGGGCGAATTGGATTTTTTGATTATCGACCTGCCGCCGGGCACGGGGGATATCCAACTGACGCTGTCGCAGAAAATCCCTGTCAGCGGCGCCGTGATCGTCACGACCCCACAAGATATCGCACTGCTCGATGCGCGCAAAGGGCTGAAGATGTTCGAGAAGGTCAAAGTGCCTATTCTCGGTGTGATTGAGAACATGAGCATGCACATTTGCTCGCAGTGTGGGCATGCTGAGCCGATTTTCGGCCAAGGTGGCGGCGAGAAAATGTGCGCCGACTACCAGGTCGATTTCCTGGGTGCCCTGCCTCTGGACTTAGGGATTCGCGAGCAAGCCGACGGTGGTACGCCGACGGTCGCGGCCGACCCCGATGGCGTGATCGCAGAGCAATACCGCACTATTGCCCTCGCTACGGCGGCTCGTTTGGCCTCTCAGGCGCGTGATTACGCGGGCAAGTTTCCCAAAATTGTGGTGCAAAACACCTAAGCGAGACAACGACGATGTCGATTCAATCAGATCGCTGGATTCGAGAAATGGCCACGAAAGAGGGCATGATTGAGCCTTTTGAGTCGGGCCAGGTACGTGACAAAGAGGGGGAGCGTATCGTTTCCTATGGCACGTCGAGCTATGGCTATGATGTGCGTTGCGCGGATGAGTTTAAGATTTTCACCAATGTGAACAACTCCATCGTCGACCCTAAGCGTTTTGACCCTGGCAGTTTTGTGGATTTCAAAGGCGATTGCTGCATCATCCCGCCGAACTCTTTTGCTCTGGCGCGCACGGTCGAGTACCTGCGCATTCCGCGCAACGTGCTGACTATTTGCCTCGGGAAATCGACTTACGCGCGCTGTGGCATCATCGTTAACGTCACCCCGCTGGAACCAGAGTGGGAGGGACACGTGACGCTGGAGTTCTCCAACACCACCCCCCTGCCTGCTCGCATTTATGCGGGAGAAGGCGTTGCGCAGATGCTTTTCTTGGCCTCTGATGAGGTGTGTGAAACCTCTTATAAAGACCGTGCTGGCAAATACCAAGGCCAGACTGGCGTTACGCTGCCAAGCACCTAACTACAATATTTATGGAGTCACCGATGTCTACGCGTGTAATGCCCGACGTAGCGAGCGATAGCCGCCCCAGCGCCCGAGGCGCCCTCAACTGGGTGGGAATGAGCCATATTGAGCTACCGCTACGCTTGACGCTAGGCGCACAAGTGAGCGAGACCAGCACCGCTTTTGTGCAGGCCTATGTCAATGTCCCTGATGCTGACTGCAAGGGCATTCACATGTCGCGTCTCTATGTAGCGCTGAATTCAAAACTGGCAGGCCAGACGGTCACGCCTGCACTGCTCCAAGAGCTTTTGGGAGAGTTTCGTCGCAGCCATGCCGAGATCAGTGATGCGGCGTTCGTCGAGATCCGCACCGCGTTGCCACTGCAGCGTCGCGCCCTAAAGTCCGACAACACGGGCTGGAAAGCCTACCCCGTGACCCTGCGCATGACGCAGCGCGGCACGCACACTCAGTTAGAGTGCCTTCTAGATGTGAGCTATTCTTCGACCTGTCCGTGCTCAGCAGCCCTGGCACGGCAGCTGATTCAAGAGGGCTTTAGCGCACGCTTTGGCGGTGCGGATGAGGTGTCGGCAGAGCAGGTTTTGCAGTGGTTAGGCAGTGTCGAGGGCATTCGTGCCACGCCACACAGCCAGCGTAGCGTGGCACAGGTCGAGGTTTCCATTGACCCCAATAGCGATGATTTTGGCCTGGTTGGTTTGGCAGATCTGGTCGAGAATGCTCTGGGGACGCCGGTGCAGACGGCCGTCAAGCGCGAAGACGAGCAAGAATTCGCCTTGCTGAACGGGCAGAATTTGATGTTCTGCGAAGATGCTGCGCGTCGAGTGAGCGAGGTATTACACCAGCGCAGCGATGTGCTGGATTTTTGGCTACGTGTGAATCATCTCGAAAGCCTCCATCCGCACGATGCCGTCGCCGTTGTGACCAAAGGCATTGTTGGGGGGTATAGCGATGCCCCGGGAATGGGTCGTCACTGAGTCTCGACAGATTCGGCCTGTCTTTTGCTGGGATTCTGATTTGATGTTCCCAGGATCAGCGCTCTATGGCCAAAAGCCGAAATAATGACAATGCTGTAGCACTGACTTTTATCGGCTTGTTTGTCGTGGGCGCAGGGATTGCAGCTTGGCTGGCATCGGGAGGCGATGAGGCGCAGAATGCCCATAGCCCTCAGAACCCCAGCTCTCGTGAATATCAGCAGCGCGAGAACCAACAAATTGAGCTGACCAGTGTCCCGGCCTCGACGCTACCTGATTCCAGCAATACCAGCGCCGCCCCGAGTCCCGCCACAGCGCTGCCAGCGCCCAGCAGTGTGCTGGCGATCACTGACCCCGTCATGCTTGGTGTCGACAGCGCCCAAGAGCGTACGCTTCCAGCGCCGCTGGATGCCTATATGTATTCGGCTGATAATCCCGAAGGTTTTCTGCGCACGATGCGCCGCTTGATCCAGGGCGAGCACCAGCCGCCGCTCGAGCATGAGCTGAGTGCGCTGCAGTTCTCTGTGGCTAAGCATACAAAAAATCTGACTTTTTCCATCAAAGTGAGCAGCCGGCGCTTGTATGCACGCTTCTCCGTTGCGGCGGCGAAAACGGCCCACGTTGCTGTGGAGTGGCGCACCGATGGCCAGCGGCAACGCTTGTTCATAACGGATCTCAACGTCGTTGGCAGCGAAGCGGTTTTTGCCGTGCATCAGGCTGTTGGGGGGCTACCGCGTGGCGAACATATGTTACGTGTCTATGCACTGCTCGACGGTCTACCCCCCGTGGCTGAGGGTGTTATCAGTGTTCAGTAAAATTCTAGGGGCTATAAACTTGACTCCCAAGGCGCCGCTTGCTTTAATGCTTGCTTCTGGCCAGATAGCTCAGTTGGTAGAGCAGAGGATTGAAAATCCTCGTGTCGGGGGTTCGATTCCCTCTCTGGCCACCAATCGCCCCTCAGTGTTATAGAGGGCGCGTAATGTTTCAACTCTCCCAGCACCTCGATTTTGCCTGCGATGACTCCTTGCCCGGCAAGGATCAAGCTTTTGCTGAATGGCTAGAAAGCCACGGGCAGATAGCGCTTAAGACCGACTGCAAGCCGCTGATGTACTGTCTCATGCAATTGCACCGCGCTGGTCTCAACCCCTTGCTTACCCTGCACGCGCAAGCGCGCGCTGAAGACAATGATGGGGGAATACTCGTATTGACTCCCAAGATGCAAGTGCGCCATGCCGAGGTGGGCAATGACTCGTTATTGCCCCGCATGCCGTCGATTTTTTGGGGCTTTACCGAGATTTTGAGCAACTGCTCCGAGCTGACCAGCATGCTGATGGAGCAGTTCGAAGAGACAGGCGAAGCTTCACTGAAAGAGGTTATTCAAATTCTCAATCAGTGGGAGCGCAACCTCATGGGCAAAGATGGTCTGCCCGATGCGCGCAAACGTTTGCCCTCACCAGTGCGCGATGGAGAGCGCGTGGCGATGGAGGAGATGGAGCGCGAAGCGCAGAGCATCAATAAGTATCGCCGCGAATCGATGTTCAACAGCATCAAGCCTATTGCTTTAAATGAAGTCGAGCTGCGTCTCCCAGCACCGATGGAATTTGCCGATCACATTCATTTTGTCCAGCCTCAACCCGATGAGGTAGAAGACGATCTGGCGGTGCAGCCTGCACCCACAAAGCGAAAGAAAAAACCCAAAAAGAAGCTCGACAAAAAAACGCTCATGCGCCGTATTGTCTTGGGGGCCTTGGCCGGGACCCTGATCCCCGTGGGGGCATGGCAGTTGTGGCACTACCAACAGCAGGTGAACCTAGAGAGCACCGGGTCGACGGCATTTAGTACGCTCGCCCATATTTACAATTATCAACGCCTTTATCTAGAGTCGCGCTCGGTTGAGTTGGTCATGGAGTCTCCACGCGTGTTTGAGAACTTTGTGCGTGAGCTGTTTCGGCTGCATCGCAGTGAGCTAGGCCCTGAGCAGCGTCGAGAATTGCAACGCGTGACCTCCAATCTTGAGAGCTACCGAAGAGCTTTGCGCTATCGCATGGCGATCTTCGAAAAGGCGCTAGGAATGAGCGAAGAACAGCAGTTTGCCCGCCGCCCGATTCAAAAACTCTCCGTGGAATACAACGGGAAAGTGCAGGTGATTTCTTTGCCCGATCTTCAGCTCAGCCGTGAGATCAAGCCGCAAGTCATCGCTAAGCTGCGCGAAGAGTGGCAGCGTAGCGATGAGAGTATGCGGGTCTTAGAGCAGCTGGCTACTCCGGCAATGTAAGTGTGGCTTCTTGGTGAGTCGTCTATAGCGGCTCATTGCGGAGTGAGTGTGCGGCAACTGCCGTCGTCTTGTCCGAGTAGTAATACATCGGCGCCCCGCGCTGCAAACAGCCCCACAGAGACAACCCCCACGATTTGGTTGATATCGCGCTCCATGGCTACGGGATCGAGAATGCGTAGATTGTGCACATCGAGGATCACATTGCCATTGTCCGTTACAACACCTTCTCGGTATTCAGGGTCGCCGCCTAGCCGTACCAAGGCCCGCGCGACATGGCTGCGCGCCATCGGGATGACCTCGATAGGCAGAGGAAAAGCGCCGAGCAACTCTACAAGCTTGCTGTTATCGGCGATGCAAACAAAGCGCGCGCTGGCAGCCGCGATGATCTTCTCACGCGTGAGCGCCGCGCCACCGCCTTTGATCAGGCGCAGGTGGGCGTCAGTTTCGTCTGCGCCATCGACGTATAGGTCCAGCCCCCCAGTGTGATTGAGGTCCATCACCTCGTAGCCGTGCGCCCGTAGGCGCTCCGCAGTGGCCTCTGAGCTGGCGACCGTGCCGGCGAGCGGGAGGCGTTTTTCAGCCAAGAGATCGATAAAAATATTCGCCGTAGAACCACTGCCGACACCCAAAATGGAGTCGGCTTGTACGTACTCTAGTGCTGCCGCTGCTGAGGCGCGCTTGGCTGATTCGCTCATGGGGTTGTCCCAACAAAAAAACCTATTGTAACGCCCTGTTGCTCGGCCCATCTTTCTCATCACTGTCATTCTTTTGTCATTTTTGTGATGCGAAGCGTGGCCTGTGAATGCTCGGCGGGCGCGCTCTGCGCCTTGTTTTTCCGAGAAAGGCAAGGTTCATGGTATACAAACTGGTCATATTTTGACGGCAGGTCCTATGGACGCCTATATCGAGAGAATCCTCACGGCGCGTGTCTACGACGTGGCGCAGGAATCGGCCTTGCAGCAGGCGCAGAAACTGTCAGCGCGCACTGGCAACACCGTGTGGCTGAAGCGCGAAGATATGCAGCGGGTTTTTTCTTTTAAGAACCGAGGGGCCTATAACCGTATCGCGCGCCTCACAGCGCAGCAACCCGATATCACTGGGGTGGTGTGCGCCTCGGCGGGCAACCATGCGCAAGGCGTGGCACTAGCGGGGAAAACTCTGGGGATTCGCGCGATTATCGTGATGCCCAAAACGGCGCCACCAGTGAAGGTGGACGCGGTGCGAGGGTTTGGCGGCGAGGTGGTGCTGGTCGGAGATGCCTATGACGATGCGGCCGCG
>CAKZUS010000330.1 GCA_937921805.1 uncultured Granulosicoccaceae bacterium | reverse complement strand
GATCTGCCTCGAACAAGCTTGTGACCCCCATATATGGATGGACCCGCAGCGCTGGGCCGTGGTGGTGGAGGCCTTGGCTGATGAGCTGATACTGATCTGGCCTGAGCTGAGCGACTCGGTGCAGTACCGTCGCGACGCAGTGGTAGCGCAGCTACTGCAGATTGATCGCGAGACCGAAGCGATGATCGACGCGCTGCCTCCAGAGCGCCGTGTGTTGGTTACCGCGCATGATGCGTTTGGCTACTTTGGCCAGCGCTACGGCTTTCGTGTGTTGGGTATTCAGGGGCTGTCGACTGCGTCAGAGGTGGGTTTGCAACACATCAATGCACTGATTGATACGCTGATTGAGGCAGAGATCTATACCGTCTATCCTGAATCTTCCGTCTCTTCGCGTGCAGTACAAGCGCTGATCGATGGCGCGCGCGCGCGCGGGCATGCCTTGCGTATGGGAGAGCAGCTCTACTCCGACGCCCTCGGGCCACTAGACAGCGGCGCAGACACGGTGGCGGGGATGTTGCGTCACAATCGGGATGCGATTGTGGTGGGTGTGGAGTGAGCCTAGAAGTCGAGGCCTTGGACGTACGGTATCGAGGGGGAGTGAGCGTACTCAAAGTCGATGCACTGCGTCTTGGCGATGCGGGGATGACCGCGATTATTGGCCCCAATGGCGCCGGAAAGTCCAGCTTGCTTAAAGCGGCGTTGGACCTGGCCCCTAGACAAGGCGAAGTCCGCTTTTGGGGACAGCCACTGGCAGACGTGCGCCATCGCGTGGCCTATGTCGCACAGCGCGCCGAGGTGGACTGGAGCTTTCCCGTGACGGTGCGCGAGGTGGTGCAAATGGGGCGCTTTCCCTATCTTGGGTGGCGCAAACGCCTGGCGGCAGACGACCATGCCATCGTCGATGCTGCGATAGCGCAACTGCAACTTGATGACTATCGCGAAGCCCTGGTCGGGGAGCTATCGGGCGGTTTGCAGCAGCGCACGATGTTGGCGCGGGCCGTCGCGCAGCGAGCCGAATTGTTATTGCTCGATGAGCCACTCGCCGCGCTCGATAGTGCGCAGCGCCGCAGTGTGTTGGCGTTGCTCGAAGCGTTGCAAGCCGACGGCAAGCGCATTGTCTGCGTGCACCACCAACTCGCTGATCTCGAAGCTCACTTCTCGCAGGCGGTATTGCTCGACGGAGAACTGGTCGCCCAAGGCTCTCCCAGCGATGTGCTGGAGGCGGCGCGCACGCGCGGCTGGCTGAGCTGGTGATGGGGGAGCTGGTGGCGTACGAAGCCTGGCACTGGAACGTCGTCTGGGTGCTGCTGGCGATGGCCATCATGGGATCAGCGGCAGCGGTATTGGGATGTTTTAGCGTTTGGATGCGCCTAGGGCTGAGCGCCGATGTGGCGGCGCATGGAACCTTGCCTGGATTGCTACTGGTCGTCGCTTTGCTCGGAGGAGCGGCGCCGTCACCGCTTTGGGTGCTGCTGGGGGGTATGGTGGGCGCCAGTCTGACACTGTGGTTTTTGCACTGGATGCGACGGAGCAATAGCGGCGATGCGGCCATGGCCGTTGCGCTCTCATTGTCTTTTGGGGCAGGCCTAGGGACTTTGTCCTGGATGCAGCAGTTGCCGGGCACGATGCTGCCGGGGCTGGGGCAATTGTTCTTTGGTTTTGCCGCTGGAATGCCCCTGAGCGAAGCGCTCTGGCTGATAGGCGTGTCGGTGGTGGTGCTGGTATGGACCGTCTTGCTTGCGCCGCGTTTGGCTAGCGTGATTCACAACAGTCAAGCAGCCCAATTGCTGGGCGAAGGCGCCTGGCTGCGGTTGGTATTTTTTGCACTGTTGCTGGCATTGATCGCGATGGGCGTACGTGCCGCTGGAGTGGTGATGGTTGTGGGCCTGGTGCTGTTTCCTGCCGCGACCGCGCGGTGCTGGCACTGGCATTGGCGCGCTCAGCTACGCTGGGCGGCGCTCATCGGAGCGATTGTTCCTGCTGTAGCGGTACTGCTCTCGGCAGCAGTGCCAGCGGTGCCGACAGGGGCCAGTGCTGTGTGTTTGCACGCCTTGTTGCTAACGCTCTCACTGACCTACTGCTGGGGCACCGCCCGCTCAGCGCACGGCACCGATGCGCGTCGGCGCAATGACAATGTGGAACGGCTAGCGTGAGCTGGTGGCATTTTGATGCAATAGCGATCTTGGTCTTGGTTTTCACGGGTATCGCCTGCGGGCGCGTTGGGGTGATTTTGCACGCGCAGCGCCAATTGATGCTCGGCGATGGTCTTGCGCATGCGTTACTCCCCGCGCTTGTGGTGGCTTTTGTAGTGCTGGGCAGCACGGGGTTGGGCGCGGCGTTTGTGGCAGCATGGCTCACCGTAATGCTCTGCCAGTGGGCGACGTCGTGCCTGCGGCGCGCACTGCCTGGCTACGGGGGGGACGCCTTGGGGCTGGTTTTTAGCGGCCTTTTTGCCCTAGGGATCGTACTGGTGTCGGTGTTGGAGCTAGACAATGTGCACCTGGAACCAGAGCATATTTTATTTGGCCAGCTCGAGAATCTAATTTGGCTGGTGCCCAGTCAAGCGAGCGACTTACTCCACATTGGCATATGGGGGAGTGCACCGGTTGAGTTGTTTGCGGCACTCGGTGCTTGTGTTGTGGTCGAGCTTGGGCTGCGTTGGCATTCGCCGCACTTGGTTGCGCGACTTTTTGACCCGGCCTGGGCGACTCCCACACTGGGCGCTCCCGCCCGAGCGGGTTTGGCGCTGATGGTCAGTGCGGCAGTGTTGTTGGCGTTTTTGGTGGCAGGAGCGCTATTGGCTGTGGCGATGCTGAGTAGCGGCGCGGTGATCGCGCGGGTGTTTGCGCGCAGTTGGCCGCAGTGGCTGCATGGCGCGAGCACCGTGTCGGTCTTGATTGGGGTGGGGGGATATGTCTTGGCGACGCGCTTGCCAGAGTGGCTCGCGCTGCCGGTCGGGCTCAATGCAGCGGCGACCATTGCGTTGCTTGGGGCCGTGTTGGCGGCCTGCGCTAGCGCTCTCAAGCGCTAGCAGCAACTCCGCCATGCACTTCGTCGCCCGCGGCTAGTTAGCCGAGCTGGCTTAAAATACTGTCGCGTATTGTCTCAAGACCGCCCACACCATCAACGCGGACATACTTTGGCGCGTTGTTTTCGCCGCGTGCACTCCAGCCTGAGTAGTAGTCGATCAGGGGCGCAGTCTGTTTGTGATAGACCGATAAGCGATGACGTACCACGTCTTCCTGGTCATCTTCGCGCTGCACTAATGGCTCGCCGCTGACATCGTCTATGCCCTCGACTTTGGGCGGGTTGTATTGCACGTGATAGGTGCGCCCCGAGGGCAAGTGAGCACGACGCCCGCTCATGCGACGCACGATTTCTTCGTCGTCTACGGCGATTTCAACTACAGCGTCAATAGCAACGCCGGCGTCTTTAAGGGCATCGGCCTGAGCCAAGGTGCGCGGGAAACCATCGAACAAGAAGCCGCTATTACAGTCTTCCTGGCTAATGCGTTCCTTGACCAGCCCGATAATCAAGTCATCAGACACCAAGCCTCCAGCTTCCATCACCTGCTTAGCCTGCTTGCCTAGCTCTGTGCCAGCAGCGACCGCAGCACGCAGCATGTCCCCAGTGGAAATTTGGGGAATGCCGAAGTGTTTGGTTAGGTAGCCCGACTGCGTCCCTTTGCCCGCTCCGGGGCCTCCAAGCAAAATGAGCTTCATCGTGGTAGTCTCCATTAACTTTAAAAATCGTGTACGCCGTGGGAACGCTCTGGGTGCGCCTCTGCATTGCGTTTCGCAACATGGTATCCCAGTCGTCGCCACAGCGAAGTATCCATGCCGACACCGATTAACCAAAAATCGCTTAAACGCGACCACGAATATACTTGCAATATTCAGGGCAGGTCATGGCGTTTCCAAACGACCTGGGGCCTTTTTTCGCCCAAAAGCCTTGATGAAGGCACCGACATGCTGATTGAGCACATGCCGGTGCGGGCCACAGACCGCTGTCTGGATCTTGGTTGCGGCTACGGGCCCATTGGTCTGCACATGGCTGCTGAAGCGCGTGAAGGCCACGCAGACCTTATCGACAAAGACTTTGTGGCGATTGACTACAGCCAACGTAATGCTGCGTCTCATGGCCTGGATAATTGCCGCGCCTTTCTCAGCAATGGCTTTAGTCATATTGCCCCTGATGCGCGCTATGATTTAATCGCGACCAACCTGCCAGCGAAGGCGGGCAACGAGCTGTACTACCTCTATTTTTATGATGCGTTGGCGCGCATGGCGCCGGGGGCTCGTTTTTATATCGTCACAATTAGCGGGTTGCGCAAGTTTATTCAGCGTAGCTTTGTCGAGGTTTTCGGAAACTACCAAAAACTCAAGCAAGGCTCGACCTATACGGTGGCAATGGCTGAGTTGCCACCTTCATAGAACCTAATTCCTCATTTGGGAGAGAAGGATGTCACCTGTGTCCTTATGTCGTCGTGCTCTCTGGTCGTTCGCTTGTCTGAGTAGCCTCTGGGCCGCGCCTGGTTTGGCTTTGTCTTCAGACGAGGCAGAGCTCACATCGCAGCGCGCGCGCTTTGAGCAACTGCGCAGTGAGATTGGCACCTTGTCGATGACTGATTTCAGGCAGGCGTTGCGCTCACTCCCCGACTATCCCCCGAGTGATTGGCTGCGACTGTTCTACTGGAAACAGCATGCCGACAGCCTCGATGCCTCTAGCGACGCACAGCTTGACGCGGAGCTGGCAGGGATGGATGACGCTAATCTCCGCGAGCGCCTGCGCACCCAACTGCGCGAAGCCGCTATCCGCCAGCAGCGCTGGGGGCGCGTCGCGGCACTGCAAACCACGGAGCGTGATTGCGGGGCCTTCGCGGTGCTGGTACACCGTGGGCAGCGTCAGTTTGGCGAGCTGGGGCAAGACCTGTGGGCGCGGTTGACGCACCCTGCGCAATCCTGCCAGTGGGCTTTTAGTCAGCTTTCCCAAAGCGGTGTCAAACCGAGCATAAAAATGCTGTGGGATCGGGTACAAGCGCAGATGAAAAAGCGCCGCTACGAGATCGTTGACGAACTGATGCAGCAGTTCTCACGCCGTGACCAGGCCCGGATCGCCCTGTGGCGCAGCGGCATGGAGTCGCCTCAGTCCGCGCTGGCGCAGCGTCTGCCACGCGATGCCTTGAGCCGGGTGATGATTGAAGATTGGCTGCGCCAATGGGCCAAGAGCGACCCACGAGAAGCTTGGGAGGCCTGGCAGCAAGCGAGCACTCAGCACCGCTTCTCCGAAGAGCGCCTGCGTAGCATTACCCGCAGTATTGCCTTGCGGGCATATCTGCAGCGAGAAGACGCCGAGCTACTGAACGAAGCCTATCGCTTTGCTCCCCATCCGGATATTGTCGAGTGGGGGCATCGTCTGGCGATTTGGCGCGGGGACTGGAGTGCTGTGCAGGCGTGGCATGCGCTGGCCGGAGAGCGTACTGGTGAGCGCTACTATCAGTACTGGCTTGCCCGCTCAG
>CAKZUS010000329.1 GCA_937921805.1 uncultured Granulosicoccaceae bacterium | reverse complement strand
CAATGGCCAGTGGATCTCTGCTTATCATCTTGTGAGTACAGGAGCGATTGTCGCCGCGCTGCCTCCTGTTGCAATCTTCTTTATGATGCAAAAGCACTTTATCGCCGGCCTCACTATGGGCGCAACCAAAGGCTAGTATGTCTAGTGCTGTCATCCGAAACGCCAACCACGCGATCGTTCTCGCGTGGCGTGGCGACGAAGCGCCCTGCGCTGTTCCTGCTCTGGTTTACTGGGGCGATTATCATCACGGTCTCGATGCTGACTGGCCTCTAGCCCCTGCTGTGGCACGCGGGCACATGGACGCTCCGGTGCCACTAAATATCGCTCCTGATACCGCCGCCGGTAGCCTCGCGCCAGCGCTGCTCAGCGCTCACCGCGATGGGCAAGGATTTGCCCATCGTTGGGAGCACGAGCAGGTAGAGGTCGAGGGAGCCAGCGCGCGCGTCTGCCTGCTCGATCCGATCGCTGAGCTGGCGCTGGAGCTGCACTGGCGCCTGCACGCCTGCGGTGCACTCACCGTGCACAGTGTGTTGCGCAATCGCGGCCAGCAGACTTGGCAAATCGACGCGCTGCACGCCCCGGTGATTCCTCTTGGCATCGAGCTTGCGGAGTCTCTCAGCTTAGGCGGGCGCTGGGGCAATGAGTTCCAGCAGCACCGTCATCGCAGCGATGCCAGTGTCGTGCTGGAGCACAGCCAGGGCCGCAGCGGCCCTCAGCAGCAGCCCACCCTCTTTGCGGGTACTCCAGGGTTTTGCGCGCAGCATGGCCACGTTGTCGGTATGCACCTGGCCTATAGCGGCAACTACCATCTGGCCAATCACGCTCTGCCTAGCGGCGAGCGGGCCTTGTATGCGCGCATCGCCTATCTGCCGGGTGAATGTCGCCTAGAGGCCGAACAGGCCCTGTGCTCACCTGAGCTGATTGTGGCGCAAGGCACTGGTCTGGATGCAGTCAGTCAGAGCTTCCATTGCGTCTTGCGCGAAGAGATCTTGCCAAGCTGGACGCGCACGCCCCGACCCGTGCTGAGCAATTCTTGGGAAGCGGTGTATTTTGACCATCGTCAGGACACGCTGTTTGCCCTGGTAGATAGCGCTGCAGAAGTCGGCGCGGAGCGCTTTGTACTCGATGATGGTTGGTTCAGTGGGCGACGAGACGATACGACAGCACTGGGTGACTGGTATGTCGATCAGCGTCTCTATCCAGAGGGCTTATACCCGCTTATTGAGCACGTCCAGCGCCGTGGGTTAGATTTCGGTCTGTGGTTTGAGCCGGAAATGATCAGCCCCGATAGCGAGCTGGCCCGCGCCCATCCCGACTGGGTACTCCACCTCGCGCCCTACCCTTGTTCGGTCGCACGCCAGCAATGGGTGCTCAATCTCGATCATCACGACGCCTGGGAGTATCTCCGCGAGCGACTCTGCGCAATACTGGATCAATACGATATTCGCTATATCAAGTGGGACTTCAACCGTCCCCACGTACTGCCTGCTGGTCCTGATGGCCGCGCGGCGTCTGCCGCGCAAGTGGCGGGTTTATATCGGCTGCTAGAGGTCTTGCGCGCGCGCTATCCACAGCTCGAAATCGAGACCTGTGCCAGCGGTGGCGGGCGCATTGATGCAGGGATTTTGCGCTACACCGGACGGGCCTGGACCTCTGACAATAACGACCCTGCCGAGCGCGCCGCGATTCAACATGGCGCATCGCTGGTATTTCCGCCCGAGATGCTCGGTGCGCACATCGGACCAGAGCTTGCGCACCTCACAGGGCGGGCCTGCACCCTGAGCTACCGGCTTTTGCTGGCCTTGCAAGGGCAGTTAGGCATCGAGTGGGATACTCGTTTGGTCTGCGAGACAGAGCAGCCACTGCTCAAAGCGGGTATTGCGCTCTATCAACAACACCGCGACTGGGTGAGCCAAGCGCGGGTCTATCGGCGCCAGCACGGCACGCGCTATGACTGCTGCTATGTGAGTGCAGACCAAAGCCGTGCCTTGGTCTGGGTTATTGCCCAAGGCAGTACGCCCTATGCCACAGCCGGCGTGCTGCGCGTAGCGGGTCTCGACCCGAATGCGCGCTACGAGGTACGCAATGCACTCCCCGAGGAGACGCTGCGTCCCTTGGCTGACTTTGCTCGCGAGCTGCCGCCGTGGCTGCTCGCACCGACTGAACTCACCGGCGCGCAACTAGGTCTCTCTCACGGCGCTGGGCTACCACTGCCCGTAATGCCACCGCAGAGCGCGCTACTACTGATACTCCATCGCCAGGACGACCAATGATTTCCTCAGTACTGGCCTTTGCGCAGCAAGTCTTGCCCGCAGTGAGCGGGTCTGCCGACAGGCGTGTTTTTTATGCGCCCGGGCGCGTCAATCTTATCGGTGATCACATCGACTACAACGGTGGGCGGGTGCTGCCTTGTGCTTTGCAGTTTGGAACCTGGTGTGTGGCGCAGCCGCGCGATGATGGCCGATGGCACTTTGTCTCGCGCGATGCCGAGGGTCGCGCTGAACTTGGAATCGACGATGACGTCGCGCACTTAGACCCCTTTTGGGCTAGGTATCCTTTCGGCGTCGTACGCGCGCTGAGCGAGCATTTACCCGCTGCAGCGGGGGCAGATTTTGCATTTTTTAGCAATCTTCCCCAAGGCGGAGGCTTGTCGTCATCTGCCGCAATCGAAGTAGCGACGGCGGCGGCGATTAATGGTTTGTTTCACTTAGGCTTAGACGCCAAAGCCCTTGCGTTGGCCGGCCAACACGCAGAAAATCATGCTCTGGGCTGCCCCAGCGGGATTATGGACCAGTTTGTCAGTGCGGCAGCACAGCCCGGCCATGCCCTGCTGCTCGATTGTGATCGGCTCGATGCACAGCCAGTTCCCATCGCGCTCCAGGCGCAGCAATTTGTTGTCATCAATAGCGCCACTGCTCGCAGTTTGGCGGCCTCGGGATATAGCCAACGCGTCGAAGAATGCCGCACAGCGCTGCAGCAGCTCGGCGACTTCGCCTCGCTGTCGCAAGTTCCCCTAGAGGTTCTGCACGAGCGTCCTTTAGATGCTATCAGTCTGCGTCGGGCGCGACATGTCGTGCAAGAGAATGCCAATGTG
>CAKZUS010000328.1 GCA_937921805.1 uncultured Granulosicoccaceae bacterium | reverse complement strand
ACGAGGGCAACGCGGGCAACGCGGGCAATGCGGGTAATGCTGGCAATGCGGGCAATGCGGGCAATGCTGGCAATGCGGGTAATGCGGGTAATGCGGGTAATGCGGGCAACGCAAGTGACACTAGGTCCGCTAGCGCGGGCTATATGAGCGGTGCTGCGAGCTACGACGGTGGCTCGAGCAGTGGCTACGATGGCGGCTCTAATGTTGGTGGCGGCTATGACAAAGAAGATGACAATGATGACCCAGGCGAGCAGGCTCACGCTGGAGGTTATTGATTAGCGGCGGGCCACGCTCGTAATGCCAGAGAAAGGCAGGCCTGAGGGTCTGCCTTTTTTGTGTATGCGTTTTGCTTTATTGGGGTGATACAGCAACGAGAGCAACACTGTGCAGATTGACCACAGCCGGGAGACACCAGAGCGACATCGCGAGCATGCGCTGCTTTTTTTCGGTCCCGCCTATTTTCAGGCCCTGGTTGCAGCCAAACGGCTGGGCTTATTCGCCTACCTCCACCGCAATCCCCGTTGTAGCGAGCAGAGCATTGCGACGGCGCTGGCGCTGCCGCCGTATTCAGTGCGCACTTTGCTTATGGCGTGTGTCGCGCTCAAGTGTGTCAGGCGCGACAAAGAAGGCCTGCTGCGCAACGCGCAATGGGCCGACAGCGCGTTTTGCGATCAGAGCGAGACCTTTGATGCCTTGATTGAAGCCTGCGCGCAGATTCTCTACACACCTTTTGAGCAGATGACAGAGGCACTGCGAGAGGGGCGCAATGTGGGTCTGAGTACACTGCCTGGAGAAGGAAACACGCTCTACGAGCGCTTGACTCACGATCCGGAGAAAGAAGCGCTCTTTCACCGCTGGATGTCTGGCCTGAGCGCGGCGGGCTTGCCGCTGAGGCTGCTGGACGAACTCGCCGATACTCAGCACGTGCTGGATGTTGGCGGAGGCGATGCGACCAATGCCGTGCAGATGGCGCAGCGCCACCCCCATCTGCAGGTGACGATCATGGACCTACCGAGCGTGTGCGAGCGCGCCCGCGAGCGGATAGAGCAGGAACAACTGAGCGATCGCATCCACGTGCACCCGGGTGATATCCGCGAGGGGCAGTTTGATATAGGCGTAGACGCGGTGTTGTTTAGCCGGATTTTTAATATCTATGGCGAGGCACAGAATCAGCGCTTTGTACAAGCGGCCGCTGATGCTCTGCCGCGTGGCGGCAAGCTATTGATTTTCCCCAGTTCGGTCGCTTCTGACAGTGGCTTTGGGCCGCTGTCAGCAGCTTTTTTGAGCTTGTATTATCTATGTGTGGCTACAGGAGAAGGGCGAGTGTATGCGCCCTATGAGTACCAGGCGTGGTTCGCAAACGCAGGGTTTCGCCACTTTCGCAGCCATGTAGACAAGCACGACGAGGCCGTTATCGTCGGCGTACTCTAGCCTTGAATGTCTAGGGCCTTGGCAATGCTGGGCCACACATTGTCGAGCAAGAGCGTTTGCGCGCGCGTATCGGGGTGAATGCCGTCGCTCTGCAACCACTCCAAGTGGTTCTCTAAGCCTGCTACCAAGCTGGGTACAAACAGGGTTTGGTGCTCTTCGGCGACGCGCACGAATGCATTTTTAAAGCGCTTGAGATAAGCCGCGCCATAATTCGGCGGTAGATCGACGCCCACAATGATGACCTGTGCGTCCTGATCTTGGGCGGCGCTAGCCATTGCTCCCAGATTGGTGCGCAGTTGCTTGATCGATTGCCCGCGCAAGCCATCGTTGCCGCCTAGCGCGATGATTACGAGCTGCGGCTGGTGGCGCTGCAATAAATCGGGAAGTCGTGCGGCCCCGCCGTCGCTGGTGTCTCCCGAGACCGAGGCGTTAATCACGCTCGCGTCGTGCTGGTGTGTCGCGAGGCGCTCGCGGAGCTTTTGCACCCAGCCTAGTTCTTCAGGAATTCCGTAGGCGGCGCTCAGGCTGTCGCCCAGAATCACAATGCTCAGGGGTGAGGCGGCGATGCTGGGAGTGCTAGCGAGGACAAACAACAAGCAAAAAATGCGGAGCATGACAGTGACTCAAATCAGAGGGCAGTCTAGTTAGACGTAATTGGCGGCGAGGATTCCCTTTTTCAAGTGTTGCCGCGTACTATAGGTGCTTTTATTTGTGTCCCCCAATAGCGAGCAAAACCATGGATCAAGATCTGTTTGAACGCGGCCTCGCGCAGCGTAAAGCGACCCTCGGCACTGAATATGTCGAGAAAAACCTCGCTGCTGCGGACGACTTTACACGCCCTTTCCAAGAGGCGATGACCGCGTGGTGCTGGGGATTTGGCTGGGGAGATGAGACCATAGACGCCAAAACGCGCTCTATGATGAATCTCGCTATGATCGGCGCGCTCGGCAAGATGCACGAATGGGAAATTCATTGCCGCGGCGCGATCACCAACGGCGTTAGCGTCGAAGAAATCCGCGCGATTGTGCACGTGATCGGTATCTATTGCGGCGTGCCGCAGTCGCTAGAGTGTTTTCGCGTTGCGCGCAAAGTGCTAGCTGAGCAGGATTTGCTGTAGCGCATGGGATGACGACCGACCAGAGGCCTGTTCGCTAGCCCGTTACCTGCGACAGGGGCAGATCTGGCGGAGTGGCTCCCCAAAAAAACGGGGCCTTGATCTGCTCTGCGTGCATGGCGTCGATCACGCTGTCGCGCGACTCGAGTGCTTGGAGCAGTCGGCTCAGGGCGGGCAGGGCCGCCAGCTCGTCGCGCGCGAGTCGCACCGTGTCGTCATCCAGCGGATAGAGCATGGCCCAGCGGCAGAGTACAGCCGTATAGGCGTCGAGGGTACCGAAATGCTCGCCGTCCCAAAAAGGGCCGCTCGTCTGGGCCAGTTGCTGGTCGATGAGTGAGAAATGCGTCAATAAACGCTGGCGAATACCGGCCCGCAGTGCGCCAATGTACTCATGTTGCTCACCCACATGTCGATGCGGGTAGAACTGCGCGCGCAGGTCGCTGTGCACGGTGTTAGACAAATAAAACAACCACGCCAAGGCAGGTCCGCGAGACGGGCCGTGTGGCGAGGGGAAAAGTGCGTTATGCGTATCGCTAAGATAGAGCGCAATAGCGGCGGTTTCAAAGAGTGCAAGCTCGCCGACTTGCAGCACAGGAATCAGGCCTTGCGGGTTGAGGGCACGGTATGCGGCGCTGTGGTGTTGAGCCTTGGCTCGGTCCACCCGCTGCAAAGTGACGTCGATTTTCAGTTCTCGAAGTAAAATATGGATGACCAAGTTGGCGCTGTCGGGGGAGTAATGAAGTCGATATGCCATAGGTCTGTAGAATTAGGTAAAAAGGAACGAGGGCGAGTGTGCACAGAGGCACAATAACAAAATTGCTACGCCTGCTGAGAGTAGGATGAAGAGAGACTTGCACAGCGTTGTCGCGCAGGCGCAGACCCTAGAGGGCGCGCGGCAAGTTCTGCTGGATGGCATTACCGAGCATGCAGCGCTGACCGAGGCCCTAGAGTGCGTCTGGGAGCAGCGCGATACGGCGGTGGTCGATGCGGTTGAGGTCGCAGCACTGCTGTCGGCTCTCAGCGCCGACGCGCCGACGCGCCTAGCTGGCCTCTATCTGCACCGTCCGGAGTCGGCTCCTGCTTGCGCGCAGGCCTTGCTGCGCAATATTGCCTCGCTGGATGAGCTGCGTGAAGAACCTTGCTCTCGTGATCAGGTGCAAACCGAGCGCCTGCGTCAGCTATTGCTCGCTACGGTTGAAGACGCGCGGGCGGTGCTCGTCGTATTGGCCCGCGAAACCCGTCGCCTCTACCACCAGCGCAAATCTGCCGATGCACGCCGTCTGGCGCTGGATGTCATGGACCTCTATGCCCCGCTGGCGAACCGCCTGGGTGTCGCATCGCTGAAGTGGGAGCTTGAAGACCTTGCTTTTCAGGTGCTGGAGCCGGAGCAATACCAGCGCATCGCCAAAGCCCTCGAAGAGCGCCGCGAGGATCGCGAGCGCTATATTGATGAATTTATCCGTGTTTTGCATCACAAGCTCGGTAGTGCAGGCATCGAAGGTTTTGATCTCAAGGGGCGCCCTAAACACCTCTACAGCATCTGGAAAAAAATGGTCCGCAAGCGCGTGGGCTTCGACGAGTTGTTCGACGTGCGTGCGGTGCGGGTGCTGGTCGATTCATTGCCGCAGTGCTACGGTGTACTGGGCGTGGTGCACGGGGCTTGGCTGCCTATTCGGGCGGAGTTTGATGACTATGTCGCCAACCCGAAAGACAATGGCTATCAGTCTTTGCATACTGCGGTGATTGGCCCGTCAGGCAAGCCGGTTGAAGTGCAAATTCGCACCCGCACGATGGATGCCGACGCCGAGTTAGGGGTGGCGGCACACTGGCAATACAAAGAAGGCGGCGGTGCCAATGCGATGCAGCGCGGGATTAATAACCTACGCAACTTGCTAGAAAACGGCGTTGACAGTGAGCCGGAGAGCTTCCAAGAGGCTTTTGCCGAGCGCGTGCTGGTGCTCACACCGCAGGGCGATATTGTTGACTTGGTGCAGGGCGCGACGCCGCTTGATTTTGCGTATGCCGTGCATACCGAGATTGGGCACCGCTGTCGTGGAGCCAAGGTCAACGGCGAGATTGTGCCTCTGACGCGGCGTTTGCTCAATGGGGAGCGGGTGGAGATTCTCACCGCCAACACAGCGCGCCCTAGCCGAGACTGGCTGTCACGCGATGCGGGATATTTGGCCTCGTCGCGGGCACGACACAAAGTACGCCACTGGTTCAATCTTCGCGATCATGCCACCCACCTCAACGACGGGCGCGATATTTTGGCGCGCGAGCTGCGGCGCCTGAATGCACGGGGTTTGGCCCAAGACGATATCGCCAAGCAGCTCAAGTTTGAGACGCTGAACGATCTCTATATTGCCCTGGGGCGTGGGGAGGCTGGTGCCGCGCATATCGCCAACGCCGTCGAGCAGTTGCTACGCCAGAATGCCCCGAGCGCCGCGCCGCTGCGCATTGTGCCAAGCAGGGAGCAAGGCAGCCAGAATGTGCAAGTGATGGGGGTGGATCAGCTACTGGTGAGTGTTGCGAGCTGTTGCCAGCCTGTGCCTTTTGACGCCATTATTGGGTTTATCACCCGAGGGCGTGGAGTCAAAGTCCACCGGCGTGATTGCATCAATATTCTGAACCTCCCCGAAGCCGAGCGCGCGCGACTGCTTGATGTCGACTGGGGAGAGCAAAGCACTGAGCGCTACAGCGCGCGCTTGCGCTTGGGGGCCTATGATCGCTCGGGTCTCTTGCGTGACGTCTCTAATGCGCTCACGAAGCTGCACGTCAATATCCTAGAGTTGCACACCGTCAGCGACCGCGAAACGCTCACCGCCTGTATGCGTTTGAGTGTCGAGGTTCGCGATGCCGAGCACCTACAGCGCGTCATGGCCAGTTTGGCGCAGCTGCCCAATGTCTATGACGTACTTCGCGATACTTAAGCGCCGCCCTCCCGCGCCATCTCGACATCCCCTGCTAAGCGGCCTCATTAAGACGCCTCGATCAAGGTGCTCCGTATTGAGGGGGGCTGCCGACTTGCCCATTTTCGTTGTGTGTCCTGCTGTGCTAAGATGCCGCGTTTTATTCTACAGAGCGACGGTATGACGTCGATCGGTATTGTTGGCGCGGCGGGGCGCATGGGGCGTAGCCTTTTGCGCGCAGTCGCTGAAAACCCAGCGCTGGCCCTCGGCTGCGCGATAGAGACGCCGCATAGTGCGTATATTGGCGAGCCGGCTACGGCGTTAGTCGCTGAGGCCGATGCTGCGTGCGTAATTAGTGCTGACAAATCGGCAATCTCTGCCTGCGCGGCGGTCATAGAGTTCTCTAGCCCCACTTCTACATTAGAAACTTTGGCGCTCTGTGTGCAGCACCGTGTCCCCATGGTGATCGGCACCACCGGCTTCGACGCTGTGCAGCTCGCGCAGGTGGAGCAGGCTGCGCTGCGCTTGCCAGTTTTGATGGCCGACAACTTCAGCGTAGGCGTGAACGTTATGCTGGGGTTGATCACTCAGGCGAGTAAAGCCCTTTCGGAGGATTTTGATATCGAAGTGCTCGAAATGCACCACAACAAAAAAGTCGATGCACCTTCTGGGACGGCGCTAGCGATGGGGCGCGCGGCCGCCGCCGCCAGCGGGCGTAGCTTAGAGACGCATGGGGTGTTTGCGCGCGAGGGCATCACGGGTGCAAGAGTCGATAAAACCATTGGCTTCGCGACACTGCGGGGCAGCGATGTGGTGGGGGAGCACACGATGTTTTTTGCTGGAATGGGCGAGCGGGTGGAGATTAGTCACCGCGCTACAGACCGGATGATTTATGCTCGCGGCGCTGTGCGCGCAGCAAATTGGCTAGGCGCACAGGCGCCAGGGCGGTACGATATGCAAGATGTACTCGGTTTCGGAGGCTTCTGATGAGTAGTTTTGCTGCATTATTTCCCGGCCAAGGGTCGCAGTCGGTTGGCATGTTGTCGGCGCTGGCTGAAGAATACGCCCCAGTGCGCGAGGCCTTCGCGGAGGCCTCTGAGGTGCTGGGCTACGATTTGTGGCAGCTCGTGCAGCAAGGCCCCGACGAGCAACTGCGCCAAACCCAATACACACAACCGGCGATGTTTGTCGCAGGCGTCGCAGTATGGCGGGCCTGGCTGGCCGCAGGCGGCGCGATGCCCAGCTATTTTGCCGGGCACAGCTTGGGCGAATACAGTGCGCTGACGGCGGCAGGCTCTCTGCCCTTTGCCGAGGCCGTTGCCCTAGTAGCCCGACGCGGCCAGCTGATGGCTGATGCGGCGCCGGGCGGGGTCGGCGGTATGGCTGCAGTGCTTGGTCTCGACGATGAAGCGGTGCGTAGTGTCTGTGCCGAGCAAGCGCAAGGCGAGGTGTTGGAGGCTGTGAACTTCAATAGCCCTGGCCAAGTGGTCGTGTCAGGGCATGTCAGCGCGCTTGAGCGGGCGCTGCCTGCACTGAAAGCTGCTGGTGCGAAGCGGGCGGTGCTCTTGCCTGTGTCAGTACCGAATCACAGCGCGCTGATGAATACGGCGCAAGCCCCATTGGCTGCGAGTATTGCGCAAGCGGGCTTGGCTGAGCCTCGTGCCCCTGTGGTACAAAATCTCCTGGCCCGGCCTGCTTCAAATATGACAGAGCTAGCTGGGGCTTTGCAGCAACATGTGAACTCGCCCGTGTATTGGACGGACTCAGTGCGGTATCTTGCTCAGCAATCCGTGCCAGTATGTATTGAGTTCGGGCCGGGCAAAGTCCTCACTGGGTTGGTGCGAAGGATTGACAAATCATTGCAGGGTGTCTGTATAGACAGCCCCGATAGCCTGCAGCAAGCTATCGCTTTGACAACGGATTAGAGTATGAGCGTACAGATTGATCTCAGTGGCCAAGTGGCCGTCGTGACCGGCGCAAGCCGTGGAATAGGCGCCGCCATCGCCGCGCAGCTTAGTGCGGCAGGAGCCACCGTAGTCGGTACGGCGACCAGCGAGGCGGGCGCTGCCGGAATTAGTGAGCGCATTGGCGATGGGCGCGTGCTGGATGTGCGCGACGCAGAGGCGGGAGCAGCGTTGCTGAGTGATGTCGCGAAAGCCCACGGCGCCGTGACCATTTTGGTCAACAATGCCGGTATCACGCGCGACAATCTACTGATGCGCATGACGGATGCGCACTGGGATGAGATCATCGAGACCAATTTGACCCCTATTTTTCGCCTCTCTAAGGCCGTATTGCGCGGCATGATGAAGGCGCGCTCGGGGCGCATTATCAATATCTCGTCTATCGTTGGTGCCACCGGCAATGCTGGGCAGGCCAATTACGCAGCGGCAAAGGCGGGCCTGATTGGATTTACCAAGTCTATGGCGCAAGAAATTGGCTCTCGTCAGGTGACGGTCAATGCTATTGCACCAGGCTTTATTCGCAGCGATATGACAGACGCTTTGCCGGAGTCTACGCGCGATCAATTGCAAGGCCAAATCGCCCTCGGGCGCCTTGGTGAGGTGGACGAGGTCGCGCATTCGGCGCTGTTTTTGGCCTCCCCGTTGGCAAACTACATTACCGGCCATACATTGCATGTCAATGGTGGCATGTATATGAATTAATGATTATTTAGTAGCGCAGGCCGTCAGCACGACTTACAATGGCGGCTTATATTCGGCCCGTTGGGCTTTAGTTTTTTGGAGGATACCCGCGATGAGTAGCATTGAAGATCGCGTAAAGAAGATCGTAATCGAACAGCTCGGCGTTAAAGAAGACGAAGTGAAACTGGCCGCTTCTTTTATTGAAGATTTAGGCGCAGATTCTCTTGATACGGTAGAGCTGGTTATGGCTTTAGAGGAAGAGTTTGAGTGTGAAATTCCGGACGAAGACGCCGAGAACATCACGACCGTGCAACAGGCTGTTGACTACGTCAACGCGAACCTGCCGAGCTAAAGCGTCGCATTGTTTGTGCGCTTTTTGCCGTTTGGCTATCGCCAAGCGGTTCCACACCCCGTTGCATTCGGTGGCGGGCAGTGTCCTTGTCTTGATGATTTATAGGAAGTCTTTCTGTGTCCAAGCGTAGAGTGGTGGTGACCGGTCTCGGTGCCTTGAGTCCCGTGGGTAATGATGTAGCAACCACCTGGGAGAACATTCTCGCTGGCAAGTCTGGTGCAGCACCAGTGACCAGCTTTGATGCGAGCTTATATGCAACGCGTTTCAGCGCCTCAGTCAAGGACTTTGATCCGGCGACGGTCATGTCCAAAAAAGAAGCCAGGCGAATGGATAGCTTTATTCATTTTGGCGTTGCTGCAGGCTTAGAGGCTCTACGCGACTCGGGCCTAGAGATCACAGACGCCAACGCTGAGCGCATTGGTGTGGCGATTGGTAGTGGCATTGGTGGTCTGCCCTACATCGAAAATACATCCCGCTTGCTCATTGAGCAGGGACCACGCAAAATTTCTCCGTTCTTTGTTCCGGCCAGCATCACGAATATGGTCTCCGGTAACTTGTCCATCATGACAGGAATCAAAGGACCGAATTACAGTATTACTACCGCTTGCACCACCGGCACTCACAACATTGGCGATGCGGCACGCACCGTGGCCTATGGCGATGCAGATGTGATGGTGGCAGGCGGCGCCGAAATGGCGACTTGTGGCTTAGGTCTAGGCGGCTTTAGTGCCGCGAAAGCCCTCTCTACACGCAACGACGATCCCGAGCGAGCCAGCCGTCCTTGGGACCGCGATCGCGATGGATTTGTTTTGGGTGATGGAGCAGGGGTATTGATACTCGAATCGCTGGAGCACGCCCAAGCCCGTGGTGCGCATATTTACTGCGAACTCGTAGGCTATGGCATGAGCGGTGATGCCTATCATATGACCCAGCCTTCTGAGGGCGGTGATGGGGCGCGGCGCTGCATGCAAAATGCGATGAACGACGCCGGACTGAATGCCGATCAGGTGCAGTACATCAATGCTCACGGCACTTCGACTCTCGTCGGCGACGTGGCCGAGACCATGGCCGTGAAGTCCGTGTTTGGCGAGGCGGCGTATCAGTTGGCGGTTAGCTCCACTAAGTCAATGACCGGGCACTTGTTAGGGGCCGCAGGCGGATTAGAAGCGGTGCTGAGCGTGCTGGCTATCCGCGACCAAGTGGCTCCACCGACCATCAATCTCGATCATGCCGATGAGCAATGTGATTTGGACTATGTGCCGCATACTGCGCGTCAGATGCCGATTGATGCCGTGTTGTCCAATTCCTTTGGCTTTGGCGGCACGAACGGATCGTTGATCTTCCGCCGCTACGCATAGTCGCGCCTGTCTATGCGCCGCGCGCTGCTTTCTCTGCTCTTGTTTGTCGCTATAGTGGCGGCCGCAGGTTTTGGCGCGGCGCGTGCGGTGCAAGAGTATATCGACGCCCCCGCGATTCTTGCCCCAGATGACAGCCTGTTTTTAATCCGCCGTGGCGAGTCTTGGCGCTCTGTGACCGAGCGCCTTGGTGAGGCGGGCTGGGTAGAGCAGCCGCAGTGGTTGTACTGGTTTGGCCGCCTCACCAAAAAATCAGGCTCGATTAAGGCGGGCGAGTATCGCTTGAGCGCGGACCTGTCTCCCGAGGCGGTGCTGGCGCTATTTGCTAGCGGTAAAAGCGTACAGTATTCAGTGACGCTAATTGAGGGCTGGACGGCGGCGTATGCCTTAGAGCAGTTACGTGCGAATGCTGATCTAGAAGATCAACTTCATTCTCTTAGCGATGCAGAGCTTGCCGCTGAGCTGGGCGTGGAACACCTCGAGGGCTGGTTGCTGCCAGAGACGTATTTCTACGAGCGCGGGGCGAGCGATCTCGATATCGTCAAGCGCGCGCACGCGGCAATGCGCGATACCCTAGAGCGCGTTTGGGCGCAGCGCCAAGACGATCTGCCGCTAGATAATAGCTACGAGGCCTTGATTTTAGCGTCGATTATCGAGAAAGAAACAGGTCTAGCCAGTGAGCGCCCCGTCATTGGTGGTGTGTTTGTGCGCCGCTTGCGCAAGGGAATGATGCTGCAGACCGACCCGACGGTGATCTACGGCATGGGCGAGCGCTTTGATGGCAATATTCGGCGCAGTGACTTGCGCCGCGATACTCCCTACAACACCTATACCCGCCACGGCTTGACCCCGACTCCGATTGCCTTGCCTGGCGAGGCGGCATTGATTGCTGCAACGCAGCCCGATGACACGGGGGCGCTGTACTTTGTCGCCAAGGCCGATGGCAGCGGTGCCCACCAGTTCTCCAATACTTTGAAAGAGCATAATCGTGCCGTCCGTCGCTACCAACTCAGATAGCCCAAGGTCAGGTTCCAGCGCGCGCTTTCTGGCCTTCGAGGGCGGGGAAGGCGCGGGGAAATCTACCCAGATTGTCCTGGCTGAGCAATATCTCATTGCGCGCGGGCAGCGGGTATTGCGCAGTCGCGAACCCGGCGGGAGTGCTTTTGCTGAGCAGCTGCGCCGTGCTGTCTTGGATCCCAGTCATGCCGGACTGTCGCCCAAGGCGGAACTGTTGACGATGTTTGCCGCGCGCGCTGATCATGTAGAGCGAGTGATTCGCCCTGCGCTGGCGCAAGGGCAGTGGGTGCTGTGTGATCGCTTTACCTGGGCGTCGTATGCGTATCAAGGCGCAGCGCGGGGCTTGGGGGCAGAGGTGGTGGCCTGGCTGGAGGCGTTTGCGATTGATAATCTGCGACCCGATCTCACGGTGTTATTTGACCTGCCTGTAGCGATAGGGCGCACTCGTGTCACGGCGCGCGCTGCGGCCTCCGGACAACCCACTGATCGGGTAGAGAAAGAGGACGATGACTTCTTCCAGAGGGTGCGTGAAGAATACCTGCGTTTGGCACAGCAAGACGAGCGCGCGGTGCAAGTGATCGATGCCCAGCTGTCGCTGCAGCAAGTGCAAAGCGCTGTGCAGCAGTGTCTAGTAGAGCTGGGAGCATGAGCGCTCCGCATCCTTGGCAGCAAAAAACCTGGGAGCGACTCTGGGCCAGAATCGCAGCAGGCACTGTGCCGCATGCCTTGCTGATTGTCGGCAATGACGAGTGCGGTCGGGTGGATTTTGCCTTGGCATTGGCGCAAGGGATAGTGTGCGAACACCCCGCACAGGCACCGTGTCAGCAGTGCCAGCGCTGCGTGCAGTGGGCAGCAGGTTCCCACCCTGATTATTTTGCCGTGCAAAGAGAAGACAAAGCCACACAGATTCGGGTGGACCAGATACGAGAGCTGAGCGAGTGGGCCTTTCAGACCTCTCAGTTTGGCGGCTATCGCGTGGCCCTGCTGCGCGAGGCCGAACGGCTCAACGAGGCTGCTGCCAACGCTTTACTCAAAACCTTAGAAGAGCCGCCTGCTGCCTGTTTGATATTGCTAGAAACGGCTAGTCCGAATCGTCTGACTCCGACCATTCGCAGCCGCTGTCAGCGTATTAGCGCAGCGGTTGAAGATCCGTCAGTATTGGCCCCCGGTATCGACCCGCAGCACCCACTGCTGAGCGATGACCCGCATGCACCACTGCGCTTGCAGCTCTCTGATGCTGTGTCAGCGAAGCAGTGGAGCGACGCCTGTGAGCTTGCTGCCAAACTCCCAGCTGAAGTGTTTTTGTTATGGCTGGAACAACTCTTGGCGCAACGCATTGTGGATTCGCTGCAGGCGGCCGCTACGCCGAATAGAGAGGCGAGAAAATGGTTCCGAATGCGCGATTCTGTGTTAGAAACTTTACACTTGGGGGTGACAGGCTTAAACACC
>CAKZUS010000327.1 GCA_937921805.1 uncultured Granulosicoccaceae bacterium | reverse complement strand
GAGGCGGGCAAAGCTCCTTTGTGCGGCAACAGCATTGGCCAGGATCGGCGGTTCTTATGCCGTTATATGCCAACACTTGAATCGTATTTCCACTACCGCAATATCGACGTTAGTACAGTGAAAGAGTTGGCACGCCACTGGGCGCCGCGCGTTTTGGAGCAAGTGCACAAAAGCGGATGCCACCGTGCTTTGGACGATATTCGTGAGTCAATTGGTGAATTGCGCACGTATCGTAACGGTTGGTTACTTTAGTGCGGAACTTTACTCAAGTTGACAAGGCCCAAGGGGGTAGGCAATGAGTGAAGCGAAGAGCGATTTGGCATTAGTACGGCGCGTGCAAGCAGGCGAAAAAGCGGCTTTTGATCTATTGGTCAATAAATACCAAGGGCGCGTAGCGGCGTTGATCAGTCGCTGGGTACGCGAGCCTGCAGATGTAGCCGATGTCGCGCAAGAGGCTTTTATTAAGGCCTATCGCGGATTGGCACGTTTTCGTGGCGATAGCGCGTTTTATACGTGGTTGTACCGGATTGCCGTCAATACTGCGAAAAATCACTTGGCCTCTAAAGCCAGTCGATCCGCCGAATTTACGGCCGATACGATGGGAGAGGACGGGTATCTTTTCGACCAACAGGCGGATCACGACACGCCTGAACGGATGTTGGCGACAGAGCAGTTGCGCGCAGCGATCCATGACAGCATTGCCAAACTGCCCGAGGACTTGCGTTTAGCGCTGACTTTACGCGAACACGAGGGCATGTCTTATGAGGATATCGCGCAAGTGATGTCCTGCCCCATCGGGACGGTGCGCTCGCGCATTTTTCGCGCCCGAGAGGCAATTGATTCTCAAGTACAACAGGTGATAAGTGAACGGTGGCGAGGCGAAAATGGATAAGCAAAGCGAACAGCTTTCGGCGTTTATTGATGGCGAAGAGACACTCTGTGCGCAGACATTAGCTGCAATTGCACAGGACCCACAGCGACGCGAGCAATGGCGGCGCTACCATTTGGCGCGAGATATTCTCAAGGGTAGTGCCACAGATGTGTCGATAAAAATCGATGTCACAGCGGCCGTTCGCGAGCAGATTGAACGCGAAGACCAGGTGGTTGTGCGCCGCTTTGTGCCGCAGTGGTCGAAGGCACATTGGGTGACATCGGGGGCCATAGCCGCCTCGGTGCTGATGGTTATGATTCAGTTCTGGCAGGCCGAGCCAGGCTCCGCGCAAGGCCCTGGAGCATTGGCTGAGAATAGCAATGCACCGGTTCTGTCTGCCCAGCTCAGTCCTCAGGCCTTGAGTCGCTTGCAGGGCTATGTCTCGGGTGAGCGGATGGTACCGAACGCCTCGCCCGTGCAATAGTGGGACCATTGTGCCGGGGGAGCTGCACGCCCCCCAAAGAAGCGCCTGCAATGCCATTGTGGGCGCCGGTGCTGCAATTTATCTGGCCCTTGTGCTCGACCTTGACGGCGCTCGCGGTGGCGCAACATCGCACCGAGCATCTGGGATTGATCGCGGCCGCGGCAGGAGTGGGTCTGGGCGTGGGCTTGATTGTGTGTCGTCGCTTGTGCCGCGAAATAGCAAGGTGAAAGCACGGCGCTATCTACACAATGCCCCAATTGATCCGACGCAGACTCGCCTGGTCATTTATACTCGCCCAGATTGCTTGCTGTGCGATATTGCGCAGCGAGCACTCAATGACTTTTGCCAGCGCCGCGCGCTGCGCTTTGCGAGCATAGATATTACCAACGACGCCTTATTGCTCTCGCGCTACGCGCAGCAGGTGCCCGTTATCTGTGTCGATGGAGAGGCAGTGTGTGTCGTTGACTTTGACCCCGAGCGACTAGAGCCCTATTTTGACTGAACAATCGCGTATCCGAAACTTCTCTGTCATCGCGCACATAGACCATGGCAAATCCACGCTGTCCGACCGATTTATCCAAGAATGCGGCGGGCTGGAAAAGCGCGAAATGTCGGCGCAGGTCCTCGACTCCATGGACATCGAGCGAGAGCGGGGCATTACGGTCAAAGCCCAAGCCGTGTCTCTGGCGTTTACGGCTGAAGATGGCATCACTTATGAGCTGAATTTTATCGACACCCCGGGGCATGTTGACTTTGCCTACGAGGTGTCGCGCTCGTTATCGGCGTGCGAAGGCGCGCTGTTGGTAGTCGATGCCTCGCAAGGCGTGGAGGCACAATCCGTTGCAAATTGCTACACCGCGATCGAGCTAGACCTGGAGGTGATTCCAGTCCTGAATAAGATCGACCTTCCCGCTGCAGATCCCGAGCGGGTGAAGCTGGAGATCGAAGAGATCATCGGTCTGGATACCAGCGAGACCGTTTCTTGTTCCGCAAAGACGGGCGTCGGGGTGCGCGATGTGCTGGAGCAGTTAGTTCGTTCCATTCCCCCGCCTGTTGGCGATCCTGATGCGCCCTTGCAGGCGCTGATCGTGGACTCCTGGTTTGACGCGTATTTGGGGGTGGTCTCGCTGGTGCGCATTGTCAGCGGCGCTTTGCACCCCAAAGACCGCATTCGCATGATGTCTAGTGGCCGGGTATTTCAGGTCGATCAGGTCGGCGTATTTACCCCAAAGAAAGTGCGTCGCGAAGCCTTGTTGACCGGACAAACCGGCTATATGGTCGCGAGCATCAAAGAAATCGACGGCGCACGCGTAGGCGATACAATCACGTTGGACAAAAAGCCGTGTGAGCACGCACTGCCGGGCTTTAAGTCAGTGCAGCCTAAAGTCTTTGCGGGCATGTTTCCCGTCGAGTCTGACGACTATGAAGGCTTT
>CAKZUS010000326.1 GCA_937921805.1 uncultured Granulosicoccaceae bacterium | reverse complement strand
TCGACACAGCGCAGGCGGTATATGCGCTGCTCAATGCTGACTTTGGACAAGATATCTTCCAGATGATAGTCACCGGGCTTGTCGCACTCCCCACTAACTTTAACCTGCCAGGGGCTAGTTTTCAATAAGGCGGCGTTCTTTGAGGGGTCTTCCTTGCCCAAACCCAGCTCATAGAAATTGTTATAGCGCAAGGCATCCGACTCAGGAGTCAGCTTGTCCGAGTCGCTCAGCCACTTCGAGTAGTCTTCGTTCAACGGCGCATTCAGCGGCTTCTGGCCCAGCGCCAGCGGCGCACTAGAGTCTTGCGCATCGGAGGCGCTACAACCCGCTACCGCCCCGACTGACACTCCCGCCGCCACCTGCATAAAGCGCCGCCGCTGGCGAAAAACCTGTTCGTCTGTGACTTGATGATCGGGAAGAGAGACCCAGCGCCGCCAGTTTTGCATCGTGCACACTCGTGAATTCAATGTAGTTCCAACAAGACCAGCAACGTTGCAGTTTTGTTTCACACCCGGGATCTCACCCCGGGATCTCACCCCCGGGATTTTATACTCAGGATTGCATCACCTCAGGCCAGCGCGACGCGTGCATTGCGAAACAACCGCATCCACGGCGTATAGGCTACATCGCGATCTGGCCACCACGACAGAGCCAGTGGCCGCACGCTGCGCTCCGGGTGCGGCATCATCGCCAACACGCGACCATCGCCGCTGGTAATGCCTGCTACGCCGTCCGGTGCGCCATTGGGGTTGAGTGGGTAGCGCTGCGCTACGCTGCCATCGGTCTGAGCATAGCGCAGTGCGACCGGCGCTTCGGTGAGTGCACTCGGACGCCCCTCGCCATGCGCCACCACACAAGGCAGCAGACTGCCCGCCATGTCGCGCAACCAAGGCGAAGCGCTGTCTTCCACGCGCAGCAGCGACAAGCGCGCCTCGAACTGCTCTGACTCATTGCGCTCAAAACGCGGCCACTGCGGCGCCTCTGGCATCAAATCAGTCAGTTGCGACAGCATCTGGCAGCCATTGCACACGCCCAAGGCGAGGGTATCGGCACGATGGAAAAACGCCTCGAACTGCTGCGCCAGCGCGTCGCTATAGACAATCGACTTGGCCCAACCGCCTCCAGCGCCCAACACGTCTCCGTAGGAGAACCCCCCGCAAGCCGCCAGCACTTCAAAACTAGCCAAACGGTGTCTGCCGCTGAGCAGATCGCTCATGGTCACATCGACTGCCGCGAATCCGGCCGCGCTAAACGCCGCCGCCATTTCTCGCTGCCCATTGACTCCTTGCTCGCGCAGAATCGCCACCTGAGGCAGCGCGCCGCTGGCAATATACGGCGCGGCAATATCGTCATCGTCCACGCTACTGTGCACGCACAGCCGCTGAGCATCGTCGAGCAAGACCTCGCGCTCGCTATCGGCCCCGTCAGGACGATCGCGCAAACGCTGCATCGCATGGCTCACCGTATTCCAAGCCGCCAGCGCCTCGCGACGCGACATTGACAAGACCTCGGCGCCCTGCTGCACGATGCGCAATGACGACTCTGGCGTCACCGCTCCGAGCACCGTATAGCCCACTCCCGCCGTGTCCAAGGCAGCGAGGCACTGTGCTTCGTGCGCAGTGCGCAGTTGCAAAACCACGCCTAGCTCTTCATTAAAGAGCACCCCCAAGAGCGCATCGCGCGTCCCAGGCAGCTCCACCCGCCAGCCACAGCCCCCCGCAAAAGCCATCTCGCACAGACTCGCCCACAAACCGCCATCGCTGCGGTCGTGGTAGGCGCACGCCCATTGCTGTCGCACAATCTCCACGATGGCCTCCAGGCCCGTACGCAGCGTCGCCACATCATCGACATCGGGCGTTTCGCGCCCCAGTGCGCTCCAGACCTGCGCGTAGATGCTGCCACCGAGTCGCTGCTGCGCAGACGACAAGTCCACCAACACCAGAGCGCCCTCATTGGGGTCCAGCTCAGGAGTCAGCCCCTGGCGCACATCGGCCAAAGGCGCAAAGGCGGTGATCAACAGCGACTGTGGCGACGTCACCGCCTGCTCGCCCTGCTCATCGCGCCATTGCGTTTTCATCGACAGAGAGTCTTTGCCCACCGGGATATTGATCCCCAGCGCCGGGCACAGCTCCATGCCAATCGCCTGCACGGTGTCGTACAGCGCCGCGTCTTCGCCCGCATGCCCCACCGCAGCCATCCAGTTAGCCGAGAGGCTGATATCACTCAATGCTGCAACGCCGCTGCCCAGCAAATTAGTCAGCGATTCGGCCAGCGCCATACGCCCCGCCGCCACTGGGCTGAGCAGTGCACTCGGCGCCCGCTCGCCCAAAGCCATCGCCGTGCCGCTGGTGTCCACAAAACTATCCAGCGTCGCCGCGTAGTCCGCCACCGGAACCTGCAGCGGCCCGACCAACTGATCGCGGTGTATCAACCCCCCCACATTGCGATCGCCAATGCTGATCAAAAACTGCTTGCTCGCCACCGTCGGATGCCGCAACACGCGCAATGCTGATTCGCGCAAATCGTGCGCGCCGATGTCATCGCCGACAAGCACCCGCCGCTGCACCGAACGGTGCATTTGCGGCGGCTTACCCAACAACATCGGCAGAGGCAAATCCACCGGCGTGTCCTCCAGCAGCGGATCGCGTACACGCAACTGCGTCACCGCCGTCGCCTGCCCCAGCACCGCGCAAGGACAGCGCTCGCGCGCGCACAATTGTTCGAACTCTTGCACCCGCTTGGCATCAATCGCCAGCACATAGCGCTCCTGCGACTCGTTGCTCCACAGCGCCATCGGCGACATGCCCGGCTCGTCATTGGGAATGCTGCGCAAGTCAAAATCTCCGCCCAGCCCCGCGTCATACACCAACTCCGGTACCGCGTTCGACAGCCCCCCCGCCCCGACATCGTGCAAGCTCAGCACCGGCGACGCCTCGCCCATCGCAATACAGCGCTCCAACACCTCTTGTGCGCGGCGCTCCATCTCCGGATTGCCCCGCTGCACCGACGCAAAATCTAGCTCCGCGTCGCTCGCTCCCGCATCGACCGAAGACGCCGCGCCGCCGCCCAGCCCGATCTGCATCGCCGGCCCCCCGAGCACAATCACCGCACTACCAGCCGGCACCGGGCGCTTGTGCACCTGCGAATCGCGCATCGCGCCCAAGCCCCCCGCCAACATAATCGGCTTGTGATACCCGCGCCGCTCGCCCTCTGGCGTCGAGGCTTCGAACACCCGAAAATATCCCAGCACATTGGGCCGTCCGAATTCATTATTAAACGCCGCCGCCCCAATCGGCCCGTCGCGCATAATCTCCAGCGGCGTGGCCTGACGCGGCGACAGCATCGCCTGCGGCTCCCACGGCTCAGACAAACCCGGTAAGCGCAGTGCCGAGACCGAAAAACCACACAAGCCCGCCTTAGGCGTGCCGCCGATACCCGTGGCGCCCTCGTCCCGAATCTCCCCGCCTGCGCCCGTCGCCGCCCCGGCAAATGGCGAGATCGCGGTAGGGTGATTGTGCGTCTCGACCTTGATCTGCACGTGCACCGTCTCGTTAGACTGCTCGTAATAGTCGCTATGGGGCGATACCAACTGGCGCTGCGCCGTGTGCCCACGCAAAACGGCCGCATTGTCTGAATACGCCGACAACACCCGCCCCGGGTGCTGCTCGTGAGTGTTGCGAATCATGGCAAAGAGGCTATGCGGCTGCGCTACGCCATCGATATCCCAAGTCGCGTTAAACACCTTGTGTCGGCAGTGCTCCGAGTTCGCCTGCGCAAACATCATCAGCTCCGCATCGCTCGGGTCACTGCCCAGCTCGCGATAGTGCTGGAACAAATACTCTATCTCGTCATCACTGAGCGCCAGCCCCAACGCCGCATTCGCCGA
>CAKZUS010000325.1 GCA_937921805.1 uncultured Granulosicoccaceae bacterium | reverse complement strand
CTTCACGCTGTGCATTAGCTTTGGGGCGTTGTGGGGGCTGTTCTACGGCGTGTCTCAGCTGGATATTGCCGCCCGAACTACCCCTGCCGAGCAGCGTCTGCAGTGGATGCAACAAGATGCGCGCGATATGACGCGGCTGCTGCGAATGTACGTCTCGACTGAAAGCCCGGCGCTCTTGCGCTTATACCGCGAAGCGCTAGATATGCACCGGGGCGACGTGCCGCGCCCGGATCCATTTCGAGTCGATTATTGGGATCAACGTGTTGTAGGCGATGTGGCGACCGATACTATCGCGGGCACAGCAATCCCTTTCGATGCACAGGAATTTGGCTTGCCGGCCTCTGATCAGGGGCTGCTTGATGAGTTGCATCGCAGCGAGACAGCGGTGATGACTCTGCAAGCGCAGGCGCTGCGCACGACGCAATGGGTGGTGCAAGGGGGCAAAGAAGCGGGGCGTAAGCTGCTGTCGGGGCGGGCTTTCCAGACTGCTGTTGGGTCATGGCTGCTGGCGGTTGGCAATATATTGGATGTTCTACAAGCCCGCCGCGCCGCCGCCGCCGGGGGGAGCTGGCAGATTATTATGCTCAGCATCAGTCTACTCGGGCTGTCTATTGCGACAATGGGTCTGTTGCTGTGGCGGCAAAAAGTGCTACTACGACGGCATTTGTTTACCCCATTAGCCTCCGTAGCCCAGGCACTTAATGATATTCCCGCAACACGCGATATTTCAGTCTCTTTTGCGCCGCCCTCGGCGGTCAAAGAAGTGGCGAACTTGGGTCGGGGTATAGACGTGCTGTGCGACGTGGTCTCCTCTACAGCATCTCAAACCCGGGCGAGCAATGCTGCGCTGACGGACGGGTTGATGGAGTTGATGGAAACAGTTGAACGCTGGCATGTTTCGATGCAAGACCAGACATCGCAGATCGATTTGAGCGCGACGGCGGTGACACAATTGTCAGCGTCGTTCTCCGGCGTTGCGAGCAATACCAATGATGCGGCGCAGTTGGCGCAGCAAGTCTACGCCCTCTCGCAAGAGGGGCAGCGTAGCGTCACGGATGCGAACGTGAGTATGGAGCGTATGGCGGATGACATTCGCAGAATCAGCGAAGTGATCGATAGCCTGAGCCGCAGCAGCAAGAGCATTGGCAGCGTACTGGATATTATTGTCACGGTGGCGGAGCAAACCAACTTGCTTGCGCTCAATGCCACAATCGAAGCTTCGCGAGCGGGTGAGCACGGCCGAGGCTTTGCAGTAGTGGCAGACGAGGTGCGCTCTTTGGCGCAGCGTACTAAAGTCTCAGCCAGTGAAATCGAAGAGATGATTGAGCAGGTTCAAGAGAGCAGCGTCGAGGCAGTCAGTGCTATTAGTGTGGGCCTGCAGGCCTTTGAAGCCGGGCAAGTCCAGGTTTTTGCAACCAGTAAACACTTTGGGCAGATTGCAGAGTTTATTCATCGCCTGACCGAAATGAGCGGTGCGGTTGCCAGCGCCACAGAAGAGCAGGCGACGGCTGTGGCGAATATCGATAGCTCCGTCGGCAGCCTGCATTCTCTTATGAGCGTCACGGCGATGGAGGCGCGCGAGCTCCATTGCAGCGCGGAGAGTCTGCACAAGATGTCCTCGGCGCAAAGCCATACGCAAAGGCTGCATATTCGCCTGCCAGACGAAGACCCGGTTACGACAACGGATGCGTCTGCTCGGAGCGAGTGATGGTAATAGCACGACCGATAGCCGGGTCGAAGTCTATATCAAGACTGCTGCCGAGGTCTTCGTCATCAGCCTCGCAAGGCAGAGCCAGCTGGTCGAAGTTGAAGCGCTGATCAGCCCCTCCCACGACAGTGATTTCACTGCTGCGAGCGCGGTAGGCCAAAGAGCAGCTCTCTTTGCTAGACGGGCAGTCGCAGTGGAGCGTGCCAGAGACATCTAGCGACTGGTGCAGCATCGCATTGGCAGTGGCAATGGCGTGTGCGATCTGCTGAGCGAACTGAAAGCTAAGCGCGCAGGCCTCGCCAGTGAGTGTGCAGCGTGTGCAGGCACAAAGGTGGTGTTGCATAGAGTCCTCCCGTCTATACAGGGGCCGTATTGCCCCAGGCAGATTGTGGTCATGGCAGGTCTCCTGGCTTGCGAGTCAACGCCAATCCTTCGCCTTCCCGGCACGCGCCAGTGGCAATAAGAAGGAGGCTCTTCGCTTACAGTTGCGGGGGCAGCCGCGGATTCTCACCGCATTCCCTTTTCACCTGAGCGCTTTGAATGCATTCAGACACCATGTGCAGATTATACGGTGTGTGGCGATGCGCTTCGAGAGCGCCAGCGGCGTCTAGGTGCGTCTGTGCGCCGTGTTCTGCGTCTGGAGAGGGTCGATTCAGCTTGGCTAATGCTGGTATGCTTTCGCTCATGCGACCGAGGAAGGCAGATGGATAAAGACGCGTTGTACGAATCGTTAGTGGAGCAGTACCACGCGGATATCTTTCGCTATTTGCGCTGGATGCTGGGCGATGCAACGCTGGCCGAGGATCTGACACAGGATACTTACGTACGAGCATGGAAGTATTTAGACAAGCTCGAAGACCCCAATAAAGCCAAAGCGTGGCTATACCAGATTGCACGCAACGAGATCGGGCGCAAGTTTGAGCGCAAGTATCACCCGACTGTTTCACTTGATGATGTAGGCGATCCCATGGATGGTGCTGCTACACCCGATGCAGTGCTAGGGCACGAGCAGCTGGTCAGTGCCGTCGAGTCCTTAGATCCCCTCTATCGCGACCCGTTACTTTTACAACTCATCGCGGGTCTTGATGGCAATGAGATTGCGCAAGTTATGGGAATCGAGCGTGCCACAGTTACTACTCGTATATTTCGGGCTAAACGTAAAGTACAAGCCCTGTGTGTTCGCTAAGCGAACGTGCTATCAACGCCATGAATGAACGTCACGGTGCCAACGGTGCTAACAACAGTGCCGACGGAGATCGCCAACAAGCCCAGTGGGACAATGCGCTGAGGGAGGCGCTGGATGTGCCGGTGAGCCGAGCGCTCCAGCAGCGCCTACTCGGGGGCTCTGTAGAACAAGACCGGGCCTTGAGTGAAGCCCTGAGCGAAGCGGTGCCCATGCAACTCGCTGCGCGCTTGCGTCGTGTGCCTAAGCAGGTTGCAGAAGTGTCGCCCGAAGTGTCGCCCGAAGTGTCACCCGAAGTAGGAGTATCAGCGCTAGAGCCGACAGCATCAGAGCTGCCAGCACTGGAGCCGGAGCGAGTGGCCTTTCCCCAGCAGCCAATGCCCGCACAGATGCCATGGGCACGACAGCAGCGCAGACAGCGCGACTGGGACGCGGCCTTGCAGCAAGCTTTGTGCGATGCGGCGGTGCTTCCGTCTCGCTTTCAGCTCAGCCATCGCGAGCCACTGCCTTGGGTCGCTATCGCGGCCTCATTGATGCTTGGCCTGCTGGTCGGCGCAGGATTGTGGCGAGCGGGGCCTGAGGCGCCGCTTCGCGATAGTTTGGCCCATGTCCATTCCCTGCATGCTCCGCGCGCGACCTTGGCTAAGAGCGACGAAGTGCGAGAGATTTTCGCCAATGTCGGCGTGATGCTGTCCGATGTTCCAGAGCATCGGTTTGCTTTTGCGGAGAATTGCGACGTTTCTCCCGATCACCGTGCCGTGCATTTGGTGCTAGCTGATGACGCGGGGACCGTCAATTTGGTGTATTTAGCCCAGACGTCAGACCGCGCATCGGCTCCGGTGAGCTTCAGCGAACACAGCGCCTTATGGGAGCCGGTGGGCGATGGCTTGTTAGTTGTCAGCGGTGCCTCGACTGCGCATTTGCACAGCCATATGGAGCGCTGGCGCGGGGTCTTGCACCACGCCCAGAGTACTGGAGAACTCGTCGCGACAGCCCTACCAGTATCGCTTGCTGCTCTGCACCAGCACTGATCGCAGTCTATGATAGGGCCTATGCACGATAGGCTTGGCATGCTTGGTACTTCACGCGTTTTAATCGTCTCAGCACACCCCGAATCGCAACAGCGAGTCGAGAGCGTGCTGGCGACATCGCTCTTGTCGCTGGAGTCGAGTGCTTGGGCGGGGGCCGGCGCACGCCTGCGCGGACTGAATCAGCATGCCGGTTTAGCCGTGGTGCTGGTGTGGGACGGAGAGGTGGTGCAACGCGCCGCTTTCTTGCACCGCTTGTCCGAACGCGACTGCCATGACGTGCCGGTTGTGGTGCTCAGCGAACGTCTGCTACCGCAAATTCAAGCGTGGCTCGATAGCCGCTTTGGGGGCGCGCACTTAGCCTGGTCTGAGTGCGAGAAGCTGCCGCAGCTCTTAAACCCAATGCCCTCAGCGCCGCCTAGCGCATTGCCGTGGATACAAGGCGATGTGTCGGTGCTGGTTTTGGATGACTCTGCGAGTGTTCGCCTGAGCGTGGAAGAAGCGCTCCAGCGAGCGGGGTTTGTGGTGCACACAGCTGCGAATACCGAGCAGGCCATGACGGTGTTGAGTCAACGCTCTGTCCACTTGGTGCTGGTGGATTATCACCTCGGGCAGCAACGCGGCGATCAAGTTATTGCGCACATTATGCAGTGCTATCCCTCGATCTTGTGTGCGCTGTATACGGCGAATGTCGCGCAAAGTGTCGCGAAAAAAGCCATGCAAGCTGGCGCGGTGAGTGTGTGGTTTAAGAGCGACCCGTTGCCACTGCTCTGTACGCGGATCCAAATGCTTACGCTGCGCCTTCAAGGGCAGACAGGGAGTGTGGATTTTCAAGCGCTACTTCGCCAGTGGCCGCGCGCGCTAGCACTGCTCAATGCACAGGGGGAGGTGCTCTGGAGTAATCACGCCTGGCAGTCGCGCTGGGAGACACTGCTGCCCTCGCAGCCGCTGCGCGTGATTACGCCGCGTGTACAGGCCTATCTGACCGACAATGCGTCGTTGTGCTTGCGTGTGACAGGCTCGCACGCAGAGGCGGCTCTGCGAATACATCCGATGGGGCCAGGGCGCTACGCCTGCGAACTGAACGATACGCCTCCAGCACAGCGTTTGGTCGTCTATGTACATGCTCGCACGCACGAGCAGGCGGCGTGGGTGGCGCTCTCGCAGCTGCCGCATTTGCAACAGCAGGTGTTGGCGGGTCTGCGCCAAGCGAGCGCTGGTCTGGGAGGGAGCCTGCTGGGTAGCGGCTTTGTGCAGTGCTATTTGGCTCCCCAAGTTAACGGGGTCAAGCAAGCGCAAGCGCTTATCTGCTGGCTGCTTGGCGAACTCGGTTTGTCGTCGCAGCGCTTATGCATTCGGGCCGCCGTTGGCTTGTCACAAGATTTTACCGGCGTTCAGTTGCCCAAGGTTCTAGAGTCTCGCCCGAGCGGGAGTGTTCTGGACTTGCGTACAGGGAGCATTACCGGCTTAGAGTCATCTGCTCTCCCGCAATACGCAGAGTAAATTGGCTGAGCACACTCATGCCTAGTAGAATTTCTTGGGCATCGTATTCAGGCAAAATCGAGGCCTCTACATCGTAGAGAACGATGTCGCCGAGTCGCAGTTCAGCGATTCGTGTGTCATAGGCGACCGTGATGCCGGCTGCGGTTTGTGAGCGAAAGGGCTTGCCCTGCACGAGGCCGAGTTGCTGCGCAAGATGGCCGGGCACTGCTACGCGCGTAGCGCCAGTGTCGATCAGTGCGGCGATGGGGGTGCCATTAATGGAGACCATCGCTGCAAAATGCCCACCCCGACCGCGCGGAATGGTCACGCTTTGTATACCATCGTGTGTGGTGGCTGTGATCGCCGGATAGCGCTGCGCGCGCTCCCATTGACTAAAGCCCCAGCCCAGCAAGGCCAGCGCCATTGCCCAACCCGCAAAAAGTAGTGTGCGTCCCATTGCGTTAGTATACCGGCTTTCTTTTGCGCAACCCTCGGATCGAATTATGTCTGGTAACACCATCGGCAAACTCTTCAGCGTCAGCAGCTTTGGCGAAAGCCACGGTCCCGCCATTGGGTGCGTTGTCGATGGCTGTCCGCCGGGACTGGCGCTGACCGAGGCTGATTTGCAGCACGATCTCGATCGTCGTCGCCCAGGGCAGTCGCGCTATACCACGCAGCGGCGCGAGCCCGATGCGGTGCGGATTCTCTCTGGCGTTTTTGAAGGCGTCACAACGGGGACATCCATCGGACTGCTGATTGAGAATGTTGACCAGCGCTCGAAAGACTACTCCAAGATTATGGATCGATTTCGTCCCAACCATGCTGATTACACCTACCAGCATAAATACGGCATTCGCGATTATCGTGGCGGTGGGCGTTCTTCCGCGCGCGAAACGGCAACGCGCGTCGCGGCAGCGGGAATCGCTAGGAAATGGCTTGCCACGCAGGGCGTATCTATCCGTGCTTACCTGTCTCAGCTCGGGGAGATCGGCGTGGAAGCCTCTGAGGCTGTGAGCTGGGAGGAGGTCGAGCGCAATGACTTCTTTTGGCCCAATAGTACGCAGGTAGAGTCGCTGCAAGCGTATATGAAATCACTGAGTAAAAGCGGCGAGAGCGTGGGGGCTTGTGTCAGTGTGGTAGCACAAGGGGTGCCTCCAGGCTGGGGCGAGCCGGTGTTTGATCGGCTTGATGCCGATTTGGCCCATGCTTTGATGTCGATCAATGCCGCTAAAGGCGTAGAGATTGGAGATGGCTTTGCTAGTGTTGCGCAAACGGGGACGCAGCACCGCGATGAAATGACGCCAGAGGGCTTTCTGAGTAACCACTCCGGGGGCATATTAGGCGGGATTTCATCGGGACAAGAGGTCACGGCGCGCGTTGCCTTCAAGCCCACGAGTAGTATCCGTCTCCCGGGGCGCAGCATCGATACAGAAGGCAATGCGGTTGAAGTGATCACTACGGGTCGACACGATCCTTGTGTGGGGATTCGTGCGGTGCCGATTGTCGAGGCCATGACGGCGCTGGTGCTGATGGACCACGCTCTGCGCCATCGCGCCCAGAATGCGGATGTGCGCACATCGACTCCCCATATCGAAGGTGCCCGCTAGCGCGACAATGCGCGATGTCTCAGCCTCTGAGAAGAACTAAAACCGTCCCTCAAGAAGCCCACGCCTTACCCGCTAGCTAGGATTGAGGCGTTGGCTTCTTTCTTGCCAACGTCCTATTCAAAATACATTTTGGCTGTGGACGGCGACGGAGGGCACCCATGTCGAATGATCTCGATATGTCTGAATTTCAGGACATTTTCTTTGAGGAATGTGCTGAAGGACTGGACGTCATGGAGAATGGGTTATTACAGATGGATGCTGACTCCGATATTGAGTTAGTCAACACCATCTTTCGCGCAGCGCACTCGATAAAGGGCGGTGGCGGCACATTCGGTTTTACCAATATTACTGTATTTACCCACGAAGTCGAAACGATTTTGGGGGAATACCGCGATGGTGCAAGGCGCATCACACGCGATGTCGTGGACTTGCTCTTGCAGTCCGTGGATGTCCTGCGGGGCATGGTGGCCGCGTTGCAAGAGCACACCCCGATGGACGAAGAGCGGGTCGAAATGGTCCATGGTCAGCTTGGGAAAGTCTTGGCTGGCAACGTCGGCAAACCCGGCGGCCCTGACTCGATGGAAGAAGAGGTCGGTGGTGGTGCCAGTGCGGCGGCTGACGGAGCGAGCAGTGAGAGCTCTAATGAGGCTGCTGCTGCGACAGAAGGGAACGCCCCTGCAGTGGTGAAAAAATTTAAGATCACCTGGGCTAATCCTCACGCCGAGAGTCAATTCTCTGAGCAGGAGCTGCGCGAGAGCCTAGAGCGTGTCGAAGGCATGCAGACCCTGACGCCGACTCTCGAAACCCGCGATGAGATCGAGAGAATCGTGGCGGTAGAGCTAACGGGGACGTGCTTAAAAGAAGAAGTGCAAGAGGCCCTGGAGTGGTTTTCTGCAGACTTGGGCTTCAGCTGCGAAGAGGTGGTTAAACCTGCAGCGCCTGCCTTTTTTCACAATGGCCCCGATGATGACGATGATGAGCCTGGAGCGGCGCTTGCAGCAGCGCCTGTAGCCGTAACACCGGCTGCTCCTGCACCGGCTAAAGAGCCTGCGAAGGAACCCGAAAAGGTCGCTGAGAAAGCCCCTGAAAAAGAACCTGAAAAAGCCGCTGCTGTACCGCCTTCAAAGCCCCCCGGCGCTGGCGGAGGGGGAGGCGGAAATGGCGATGGGGAAAACAAGCCCAAGACCAATAACACGATCCGGGTCAATATTGAAAAAGTGGATGAAATAATCAACCTCGTCGGCGAGTTGGTTATTACGCAGTCGATTTTGAGTCAATGCTGCGCCAAGTTCGACAACATGGGCGAGGAACTGCGCACAGGGCTGGACCAGCTCGAACGCCATACCCGCGATTTGCAAGACTCCGTCATGCAGATTCGCATGCTGCCGATTTCTTTTGTCTTCAACCGTTTCCCGCGCATGGTGCGTGATGTGGCGACCAAGTTGGGCAAGCAGATTGAACTCGAGGTCGTGGGAGAGGGCACTGAGCTAGATAAAACCGTGCTTGAGAACATTAGTGATCCCCTTGTCCACCTGGTACGTAACTCCGTGGATCATGGCATTGAATCTGGTGACG
>CAKZUS010000324.1 GCA_937921805.1 uncultured Granulosicoccaceae bacterium | reverse complement strand
CAGCAACCTATTCCGGTAACGCTGCACGCGGCGGATCCTTCGGCCGTGCGCTTTGTGCAGGCCGGGGCTTTCTCGCAGATCGGCAATGCCCGCCAAGTGGCGGGGCGTTTGGTGCAATTGCGCTTGCCCTATCCTGTGCAGATACACCGCAGTCGAGATCAGATGGACCCGCTGTTGCGGGTGTGGATAGGCCCGTTGCGCTCGCGTCAGTCTGTCGAAGACGTGTTGTATCGGGTGCGTCAGTCGGGTCTGGGTGGCTTTACGGTGGTGACACCGATGCGAGGCGAGTCGGCATGCCTTGAAGGCTGTTAGACTCGTCCCAATTGATGGGTTCTCTCTTTATTTTCTGAGCGCAATCGAGCAGTAATGTATGCCTTTTAGACTCGCTATTTTGTTGTTAGTCTGCGCGCCTAGCGCGTGGGCCGATGTGCCGCGTCCGATTCCTGATCCACCGCTGTTGAGCGCGGTCAGTTATCTGCTGATGGACTATCACAGTGGGCGCGTTCTGGTCGAACACAATGCTGACAAGCGCGTAGAGCCTGCCAGCCTCACCAAAATGATGACCTCATATATTGTCAGTGATGAGCTGCGAAAAGGCAGTTTCCAGCGCGATGATGAAGTGTTGATCAGTGAAAAAGCCTGGCGCATGGGCGGCTCGAAGATGTTTATCGAAGTCGATAAGCGGGTGTCGGTCGATGACTTGATCCAAGGCATGATTATTCAGTCGGGTAATGATGCGAGCGTCGCGCTGGCCGAGTACGTGGCCGGTAGCGAGGCGAGTTTTTCTGACTTGATGAACGCCTATGCTGCACACCTGGGGCTGAGCAATAGCGAGTTTGCAAATTCCACCGGTATGCCTGCGCGCCAGCACTACACCACCGCCTATGACATGGCGATTTTGGCGAAAGCGTTGATTCGGGATTTCCCCGAAGACTACGCCCTGTATTCTGAAGACAACTTTACGTTTAATGACATCACGCAAAAAAATCGCAACGCCTTGCTGACCCGCGATCGCAGTGTGGACGGGATCAAGACCGGACATACAGAGTCTTCTGGCTATAGCCTGGTCGCCTCGGCTGAGCGCGATGGCATGCGTTTGATCAGCGTGGTGATGGGGACAAAAAGCGACGAAAAACGCAGCGCTGAGACCGAGCGTTTGTTGGCCTATGGGTATCGTTTTTTTGAGACGCGCAAATTATTTGATCGCAGCAAGCAACTAGAAAATCTAAAAGTATGGATGGGCGAGACGGACAGTGTTGCCGTCGGCGTCGCTGATGATGTCTATGTCACTATTGCGCGCGGCGATAACAATATCAAAACCCAAGCGCAATTGCGCGCAAATCTGACGGCTCCCGTCGAAGCGGGGCAGGTGGTCGGCTCGCTGACGGTGTATTCAGGGGAGGACGTGATAGCAGAGCAAGACGTTATTGCTCAGTCTGGCGTGGCCGAAGGGGGGCTGTGGGAGAAGGCGCGCGACACGGTGTTGCAACTACTGCCTTGGTAGAGCAGCAAGATAGGCAGCAAGATAGGCAGCAAGACAGCCCGAGAGCGAAGAGAGAGCGAGCGGAAGAGTGAATAAATGATGACAGGAGCGACAGCGCAATTATGAGCGATCAAGCAGACCCAGAGCTGCTCGAATTCCCCTGTGAGTTCGCACTCAAAGCCATCGGCCTCAAAACGCCAGAATTACCCGGACATATCGAGAACCGGGTGCGTGCCCGTATTGCCGCCCCAGAGACGCTGAGCATACAAACGCGCCCCAGTAAGGCCGGCAGCTATATCGCGATCACAGCTAGCTTTACGGCGCATAATCGCGACGAGCTAGACGATTTATACCGCCAATTGAGCGCCGATCCCAAGGTGAAGATGGCACTGTGATAGTGCGTCGCGTGGCGGGAGCGGATTATCGGGCGGTGTGGCAAGCTATGCGCGACTTTACTGATGCGCGCGATCAGCACAGTATTGATCAGCTGTGGTGGGTGGAGCACGCTCCTGTCTTTACCCAAGGGCAAGCTGGGCGCCCTGAGCATGTACTTGATGCGGGTGATATACCCGTCGTGCAGATTGATCGAGGCGGACAGGTGACCTACCACGGCCCAGGGCAGGTGGTGCTTTATCCCTTGCTTGACTTGCGCCGGCATGATCTCGGCGTGCGGGCTTTGGTGCAGATTTTGGAGCAGTGCGTCGTGGCAGTGCTCGCCGAGCAGGGTATTACAGCGTACGCGCGGCGCGATGCGCCAGGGGTGTATGTGGGCGATAAAAAAATTGCTGCCCTGGGCCTGCGCATTCGCCGGGGTTGTAGCTACCACGGCCTAGCGCTCAACGTGAATATGGATCTGGCTCCTTTTGCACGCATCAATCCCTGCGGTTATGCTGGAATGGCGGTGACTCAATGCCACGAGTTGGGTCTGAATTGGAGCTGGAACGCGGCGGCGCGCGCACTGAGCGTCGCTCTAGGTGCCGCCTTGGACGAAACATTGCATTGGCAAGTCGATTCTCTTTTGCCCCCTGACGAGGTGCCTCATGACCGAGACCTATAATGCCCCTTCTCGCAGCGATGCCGAAGGCCATCAGCGCGGGGCGGCGAAGCTCGCGCGTATTCCCGTAAAAGTCCAGCGCAGCGAAACCGTATTGCGCAAACCCTCGTGGATCCGCGCGAAGGTGAGTCATACGCCGCGTGTGACCGAAATCAAACGCTTGCTGCGCGAGCACAACCTGCACTCCGTATGCGAGGAGGCCAGTTGTCCCAACTTGGGCGAGTGCTTTAGCCACGGCACTGCGACGTTTATGATCATGGGCGATATCTGTACGCGACGTTGCCCGTTTTGCGATGTCTCGCACGGGCGCCCGAATGCGCTAGATCCGGATGAACCTGCGCAACTGGCCAATGCCGTCGCGATTTTGGGGTTGGACTACGTGGTGGTGACGTCGGTAGATCGAGATGATCTGCGTGACGGGGGCGCTGCGCATTTCTCCGAGTGCATTCAGGCTATCCGCGAGCGGCATCCGCGTACCCGCATCGAGGTGCTGGTGCCTGATTTTCGCGGCCGCATGGAGCGAGCACTCGATGCGTTGCGCGTGCCGCCCGATGTGTTTAACCACAACCTAGAGACCGTTCCCAGTCGCTATCGCGCAGTGCGTCCAGGCTCGGATTATGATTGGTCGCTGGATTTACTGGAGGCGTATAAGCAGCGTTTCCCTAGCGTGAAAACTAAATCGGGGCTGATGCTGGGTGTGGGCGAGGAGCTGGACGAAGTGCGACAAGTGATGCGCGATCTACGCGCGCACGATGTGGATATGCTCACTCTAGGGCAGTACCTTCAGCCGAGTCGAGATCATTTGCCAGTGACGCGCTATGTCACGCCAGAGGAATTTGATCAGCTGGCGGTCTATGGGTATGAGATAGGCTTTACGCACGTAGCCTCCGGGCCGATGGTGCGCTCGTCTTATCATGCTGACCAGCAAGCTTCGCAGGTCCTCGCCTCTGCCTAGTGGCTGTGTTGTCCCCGGCCAGGCGCTGCTCCTGTGGGCCTATGAGCCTGCAGGCAGGCGGCAATGGGTCTCTAGGTTGTCACTAGGTTTTCACTAGGTTGTCTGTGGCGGCGCGCAGCATGGACGCGATAGAGAAGCGCAATTAGAGAAACGGAATCGCTGTATTGCTGCTGACGATGGCAATGGCGATAGCGGCGAGTACGTCGCTGGGATAATGCAACCCTGTGACGACGCGCGAGAGGGCAATCAGCCCCGCCACACCCAGTAAAATCGTTCCCAACACCGGCAGGACGTGCGCGATTAATAGCGAAAATCCCATGGCATGCAGCGTATGGCCGCTGGGAAAGCTATAGCGATCCAGCGGCGGGGTCAGCGCGACGATGTCGGGCCATGCGTCGCAGGGTCTTTGGCGTAGTGTTTGTTGCTTGAATATCCGGTAAATCAAGGCATTGATAAGTCCCGTGCACGTGAGCACCAGTGCGAGCTGGCGCGTTGCGGGAATCGCAGCGAAGTAGGTGATCAGGCAGGCCCAGAGCAGGCCGTCACCGCAGCGACTCGCGCTCACAAACAATGCGCGGATGTTGGGGTGGTCAGCCCAGGTGTTAGCCATGACGCAGAATTTATGTTCGAATACGTCTAGCCGAGTGAGGTGCTGCTGCGTCGTGCTCATAAGATATTTTCATTGTTGTTGGATACCATGACGGCACTATGCAGCAAAGCTGATGAACATTGCGCAGAGGCTGTGCACAGGTGCACATTCTGAGGCCTTTAGAAGGGCCTTTAGGGGACCGCTTCTTCTGCTACGAGTAATTGCTTGCGCGGTCGCTTGGCGCCAAAAACCGATAACTCCAGCGCAAACCACTGCGCGTTGAGCTGTTGTAGGCGCAAAACCTGAAGGCCGTGCTGAAGGGCGAGGGTCACCACATTGCGCTCGTTCAGCTCGGTCGGGATGGCCGAATAAGGCGTTGGCCACGAAACCCATACGCGACCATCGTCAGCCAGGCGCTTCGACATGCCTTCGAGCTGAGAGATCAGCTCGATACGGCGCCGGGTGAACACATGACCCACGTCAATGGGGCCTACGCGGCGGGTCAATAGCCGCACGTCATCGGGAATGGGCTGAATCCACTGCATATACGACGCAGGGATGTTGCGAAGATACACCCGCATCCCGCTGCGAATACCTAGCGCATCGCACCACGGTGGCTGGAGTCCTATCGCCATTTGTCCATCCTTGTCTCTCTCAAGCGCTACCTTATTGTTTTATTGGGGTAGAAATCAAGTGTCTCGCCATAGTTTTTTTAGGGCAAATCGCGCCGTGTGCAGGGTCGCCTGCAGAGAACTTTGCTGCGATGGCTGCACTCCCAGTAGCTGTGCGCACAGCGTCTCAGCGCATAGCGACGCACTGCACAGGCCCCGCCCTCCTAGCCCTGTTAGGCAATATAAACCAGGGAGATAGCGGATGTCACGGCGCTCCGCCACGGCGACAGCCCCTGCGATAGGAAGCCGATCTGGGGTGGTCGCGCGCAGGGCAGCGCGGGCGCCGATAACCCGAGCAGGGGGGGCGTCGGCCAGTAGTCGTGACAATTTCGCAAGGTTGCTCGTATTGTCCCGTTCACAGAGCGCAGACTCTAGAGCACCGCGCTGATGGGTCGCGCCGACACACCAATAATCCGCAGCAGGAATAATATAGCCGTCGCCCGTGAGGGCATGCGAGAGGGGAGCTAGCGGCTCGATATAGCTCAGCTGCGAGCGCACTGGCGTAATCCAAGGGCCAGGGCTGGCCGTGGCGATGACTACGGCATCGTAGCCCACGGGAACACCGGGGCGGCCCATCTGAAAATGCGCGATCCGTAGGCGAATACGCCGATGGCGCAGCAGCGCCGCGCACCATGCTCTGGGAGAAATATTGGCGGCGCTAGGCAGCCACAGCCCACCTCGCCGTGGCGCGACGCCGATTTGTGCCTGAAGCTGCGAGATAGAATAGGCGAGCTCATACGGCGCGGGGGCGGCGGCGTTGCCAAGCTCTGCGACGCCATATTGCGCTGTGACTCCATCGCCGTAGTGTTGCCACCAGCGCTGCCAGCATGCGAAGGCGCGGCGATAAAAGCGCACATGGATATCCTCGGGGTGGCCATTGACGGCTTTGACCACACCGCGCGGGT
>CAKZUS010000323.1 GCA_937921805.1 uncultured Granulosicoccaceae bacterium | reverse complement strand
CGGTGTACACAAATAGACACCAATCGTTTTCAAAGGAGTGGAATCGTGTCTTGGATCTCGCAAAACCTGCTTAGAAAAGTCACCATCGACCAGCTCACGCGCCTGTGTATGGTGGTGCGCTGTAAGGACTACAAACCGGCGGCAGAAAAGTGTCATCTCACCGTGCAAGGCCTGCGCAAGTCGATTCGAGAACTAGAAAAATCGCTAGATGTGCGCCTGATAGACAGCCGTGGCAGCGTGATGCAAGTGACGCCAACCGCGCAGCGTATCGCAGAGCTGTGGGAGGCGCGCCGCATCGATATTGGCAATGCATTGGGCTATGCGCTGGCGCTGGGCGAAGGGGTGGAGCAGTTTCTGTCTATTGGCTGCCAATCTGGGCACTGGAACGCGCTGGTGCAGCCTATTGTGGCGAAGGCGATTGAGCACTTTGACGGGACGCTACGCATCTCAGCCCATATTGAAAAGCGCGACCAGCTCGAACGCGCGCTGCGCCACGGTGAAATTCAGATTGCCTTGTTTTTAGATACCGCACCGCATCTCAAAGGTTTTGAGCGAGAGCGACTCGGCGCACAGCAGCTCGCGCTCTACGCCAGCGGAACGCGGCCGGCGAATGTCGATGAGCTGATCGCCCGCTGGATTGATATTGACTGGGGGCCATCGACGAGCGACAAAATTCGCCACTATCTCTTTCGGCTCAATGGGGGTAATGCCTTGCACAACCGCCTGCTGATCGATGCGGGTAATCATGCGCTGGACTATTGTGTTCAATATAGCGGTGTGGGCTATTTTCCTGTCGATGCGATTGCCGAGCACCCGCAAGGGCATCAGCTCTATCGCCTGAGCGAATACGAAGCCCAAATGCGCGATGTGTATTTGATGCGCCTGACAATGCCGCCCAAAGAATCCGAGCAAGCGATGGAATACGTGCTCTCACAGCTACGTTTGCACGTATAGCGAGACTTTACCCCGCAATCGGCTTAGGATGGTGGGCGTCTACTGATCGAATCTCTGCCATGTCTCAAACACCGCTCAAAGGCTGGAATCACGCCCCCGACGTCCCGCTGCGCGTGTCGCCGTTCTTCACTTGGCCGTGGCGGCCGTTGGAGATGCTGCACTGGCTGTGGAATAGCTGGTTTTTGATCACGGAAAAGCTGATTATTCTTGGCATCGCCTGTGTGTCGCTGTGGTGGTTTCAGCCGCCGCTTGAGGTTACCAAAACGCTGGCGTGGGGATGGATCGCGCAAATGTATCTGCGCAATTTAGTGTTGATGTCAGTCGTTGCGGGTGGGTTGCATTGGTGGTTCTATACCTTCTCCAAGCAAGGCGATGCCCTGCAATACGACTCGCGCCCCTTGGTCGCTAAGAGCCGCAAATTCACCTTCGGTGGGCAGGTTCGAGACAATATGTTTTGGACCCTGGGCAGTGGGGTGTTTTTCTGGACACTCTACGAGGTTATCCTGTTCTGGGCGCTGGCCAATGGCTACGTGCCGATGCTGACCTGGGCCGCCAATCCGGTATGGTTTGTGGCGCTGTTTCTGCTGATGCCACTGTGGGAGAGCTTCTACTTTTATTGGATCCACCGAATGATCCACCACCCGCTGCTCTACCAGCGCATTCATGCGCTGCACCATCGCAATATCAACGTCGGGCCGTGGTCGGGCCTGTCGATGCACCCCGGCGAGCATGCGATTTACCTCGCCTCGGTGTTTATTCATCTGTTAGTAGGCGCGCACCCGCTGCATATTCTCTATCACTTGCAGTACTTCACCCTGACGGCAGTGACTACCCACACTGGTTTTGAAGGCCTGTTGATGCGCGACAAAAACCGCCTACACCTCGGGACCTTCCACCACCAACTGCACCACCGCTATGTCGAGTGCAACTATGGCGGCCTAGAAATGCCGTGGGATAAGTGGTTCGGCTCCTTCCACGACGGCACCGAAGCCGCTGGAGAGCGCATGCGCCAGCGCGCCAGAAAAAAAGCCTAGCCGCCTAGCTTGTTGTCATCGTGCTTACATCCACTGTGCATAAATCGCCGCCAGAGCCTGCTGCTGCTCGGCGCTGAGGCGTTGCAGCGATGCGGTGGCGATGTGCTCAAAGCTGACGCTGGCGTCAATAAACAACTGCTGCCCCGTGTCCGAGAGCTTCACTAGACTCTGGCGCGCATCGCGCGGATTGCTGAGCTTCTCCACGATATGGTTTTTGATCATCGGTGCGACCAAGCGCGTCACCCCCGAGGCACTCATGCCCATATGCTCCGCCAGCTCACTGCGGGGTACGGCTTTGTGCGGCGAGGCGTCGAGGTGGTGCATCACCAAATACTCGGTGAGGCTGATGCCATGCACGCTTAAGTGATTGCCAACGCGTTTGGAGAGGCGCGATGCGAGCAGGGCGTTGTGGAGGATGAGGGAAGTGGGGAGGGAGTGAGGCATGATTTATATTGCGAAGTATTTGAGTTCGCAAGTATATGTCAGTTTTTAAACTTCAGCGGCGCTGTGTACGCCGCATTCACTGCATCCACTAATACAGGCTATACGAACTGGGTTTATAAGGCCAAATTCGGAATAATCTGCTTCTTGCGGCTCATAATCCCTGGCAGCACAACCGTATCGCCTTCGACATTGGCCGCAAAGGACTTCTCCGCCAGCGTTTTTACTAGCGCATTGGGTACCAGTAGCGTGGCCTGCTCTTGCAAGATATCTACGACAAACAGCAGCACCTGATCCACGCCGTCTTCTTGCGCGACCGTGCTCATGCTGTGCATCAGGCTGTCTTTGCGCGCGAGTACGACATCTGGTGCAGTCGTTTCCAACACGGATACACGCAGCGAGGTATCGCCCACGTCGTAGCGCTTGGAGTCCATGCGCAGTAGCTCGGCATCGGAGAAGCGCGAGACATCGGATTTGGCGGCGAACATCTCAGCGGCGTAGGCGTCGATGTCAATATTTAGCTCCCCAGCGAGTTTTTTCACCACTTCGATATCATGCTCGGTGGTGGTGGGCGAGCGGAACGCCAGCGTGTCGGAGAGAATGCAGGACAACGCGGCGCCTTTGATCTTGTCAGGCATCTGCGCTGCGACCTCGTCGCCCATCAGGTCGATCATGATCGTGGCGGTGCAGGCCAGGGGGCGAATGGTGATGTCAATCGGGCCTTTGGTCTCGAGTCCGCCGACGAGTTTGTGATGATCGATAATGGCGAGCAGGTTGGCGTCGTTGATGTTCTCGGGCAGCTCGGCAGGGTTGTTGGTGTCCACAACGATGCAGTCGGCGCCGTCGGGCAGGGTCTCAAGCAGCGCGGGCTGGTCGAGATTCCAGCGCTGCAACACAAACGCGGCCTCGGTGTTGGGCGTGCCAAGCAGCATCGGCACGGTGTCTTGGCCTTTGATGGTGTTGAGATACCAGCTCCAGACGATAGGGGAGCCAGTCGAGTCGGTGTCGGGGGCCTGATGGCCGAAAATCAGTGTGGTCATGGCGTGTGAGGTGTGGCAAATAGGACGCTATTTTACCTCTATGCCGCGAGCTGGGAAGTGTCTTTATGCTGGCGTCGCAAGCGGGGCGTAGCGAAGAGGCCGTTGTTGTCGTGTCGCTGTTGTAAAGAGCGCGTTATAGTTGAGGCGTTTTTGCTGCATTCCTGCCGTCGCCCTACAGAGGCTCTATGGTCAAAATCCTGCACACTGCAGACATCCACCTCGATTCGCCGCTGAAGTCGCTTGCTCTGCGCGATGAGCGTCTGCGTGAGCAGGTGCAAGTGGCGACGCGGGCGGCCTTCACGCGGTTGGTCGATACTGCGCTGCACGAAGCGGTGGCGGCGGTATTGATCAGCGGGGATTTGTTCGACGGTAGCGGGCGCAGCGCCCACACTGGGGCGTTTTTGCTGCAGCAACTCGATCGCTTGCAGCAAGCGAATATCGCGGTGTTCTATATCAAAGGCAATCACGACGCCGACAGCCCGATTACGGGCGAGCTAGAGCTGCCCGAGACGGTGCATGTATTTAGCGGGCGCGGCGGCAAGGTGCAGTTGCCGGGGCAGGATATCTGGATTCATGGCGTG
>CAKZUS010000322.1 GCA_937921805.1 uncultured Granulosicoccaceae bacterium | reverse complement strand
GTATGCCGCCTCGTACCAATACGGCTCGCCATACATCGTGTGAAAGCCAAAGCCATATTCACGAGCGCGCTGGCGCCAATGGGGACGTTCGGGGATATCAATGCGGCGCATAGGCGGCTCGCCAAAAGCAGAACCTGTGATTGTAGGGCGCTAGGCGCCGGCTCGCACCCGCCTGCGCTGTGCGCTAACCCAGCAGCGCGACCACAAACCCAACGATAATCAGCGCCACTCCCGCCCCGATGTTGACCCGGCGCATCTGCTCTGGCGAGGCCAATAGCTTACGCAGCGGCCCCACCACACTCACTATCGCCATGTTCCCAAGAAAGGGCACCGTAAAGGAGACGCAGCAGATAGCAATAATATCTGCGACCTGCACCTGACTCATATCGAAAAAGCCCGGCAACAAGCCCAAATAAAACAAGCTCGCCTTCGGGTTCGCTGTCACGGCTAGAAAACCCGCTAGAAACCCCGCCCACCTACCCGGACGGGCCAACTCGGGGTTTTCGCTGAGCGCGGCGTCGTCATAGCGAATGATGCCAATCCCCAGCCCAATGAGCATCACTGCCGCCACATAGCGCAGCCAGAGCAAGAAATCGGCGAACACCGCAACGATGGCGCTGATGCCAAAAATCGCGACCAAGGGCCACAGCAAATCCCCAAAAGCCACCCCCAGAGCCAGGGGCCAAGCCGCTTGGAAGCCTCCGGAGAGCGAACGAGCGATGATCGCCACCCACACAGGTCCCGGTGTAATGACGAGGATAAACAGCGCACTGGCATAGAGCGCTAGTTGCGCGATGGTAATAGACATCGGCGCATTGTAACGCCAGATTCGCTCTCTGCTCACAACTTCAGAGCTAAGCTAAATTCCCCTATAAAAATTCATCCAAAACAGGTCTATTTCATGCACAACAACCCAGTCTCGCGCCACACATAATTTCTAGCGTTTGGGTTCGCAAAACGGGACAAATTTGTGTAGATTTGCGGGTTTAACTTCGTTTTTTTATCGGGGAGCGCTAAATGGACGTAGGATTGCAACTGATGATTCTCGGCATGGGACTCGTGTTTGCCTTTTTAGGCCTGCTAGTTATCATGCTGCGCGTTTTGCAGTACTTTGCTGCGCCCCAAGGCGCATCGCCTTCTACGCATCAACCCGAACATCAACCCGGCGCAACCCCCGCTCCTCTGGCCGATATTGAGCACAACGACCCCGAACTGATGGCCGTACTGAGCTCTGCCATCCATCGCTATCGTCACAACAAGTCCTGAGAATCCCTACCATGCCCCAGCCACTCGCTATTACCGAGCTAGTCCTGCGCGACGGTCACCAGTCGCTATTTGCTACCCGCCTGCGCACGCAAGACATGCTGCCCGTCGCCAAAGCGCTAGACGATATTGGATACTGGAGTATCGAGACCTGGGGCGGCGCGACCTTCGACGCCTGTATCCGCTACCTGGGCGAAGATCCTTGGCAGCGCCTGCGTGCGCTCAAAGACGCCATGCCCAATACCCCGCAGCAGATGCTCTTACGCGGACAAAACCTCCTCGGCTATCGCCACTATGCCGACGACATGGTGCGCGCTTTTGTGCAACGCGCCGTAGACAATGGCATGGACATTTTCCGCATATTCGACGCTATGAACGATGTGCGCAATCTCGACACAGCAGTCAAGGCTACAGTCGCGGCGGGCGCCCATGCGCAGGGAACCTTGTCCTATACCGTCAGCCCCGCGCACGACATTCATACCTGGGTAGATATGGCTAAGCGCCTCGCCGATCTCGGGTGTCAGTCACTGTGCATCAAAGACATGGCCGGTCTTCTCAAGCCCTATGTAGCGCAAGAGCTGGTCACCCGTATCAAAGAAGCCGTCGAGTTGCCTATCTCGCTGCATTGCCACGCGACGACGGGCCTCTCTACCGCCACGCTCGTAAAAGCCGCCGAAGCGGGGGTTGACGTTGTTGACACTTCTATCTCCTCGATGAGCATGACCTATGGCCACTCTGCCACCGAGGCCTTGATTGCGATCTATGAAGACCATCCGCGCGCCACAGGCTTAGACCTCGCCCAACTCGCTCCCATCGCCGATTATTTCCGCGACGTGCGCCAGCGCTATGCAGCCTTCGAAGGCTCTTTGCGCGGCATTGATGCGCGCATTCTGACCGCGCAAGTGCCCGGCGGCATGCTGACCAATATGGAAAACCAGCTCAAAGAGCAAGGCATGGCAGATCGCCTCGATGAGGTGCTGCGTGAAGTCCCTCGGGTGCGCAAAGACTTGGGCTATATCCCGCTGGTGACCCCCACCTCACAAATCGTCGGCACGCAAGCGGTCCTCAATGTCATGACTGGGGAGCGCTATCGCAGCATCACCAAAGAAACCAAAGGCGTTGTGACAGGCGAATACGGCACAACTCCGGCCGCCGTTGACCCCACTCTACGCGAGCAAGTGCTGGCTCAAGGGGAGCACGACCCGATACTATGCCGCCCCGCCGACCTGCTCCCCTCCGAGATGCAACGCCTCACGGGCGAGCTGCAAGGTCTAGCGATGGCAAAAGACATCACCCTGTCAGAGCGCCTGGAAGAAGACGTGCTGATCCACGCCATGTTCCCCCAGACTGGCCTGAATTTTCTAGAAAATCGCGACAATCCCGAAGCCTTTGAACCCCACCCAGACGAGCAGCCCGCGCCTCCTCCAGCGACTGCTACCGACAACGACGACCCCGAAGCGGCACCAGAGAGCTACCACATCGTGGTCAATGGCAATGCCTATGATGTCCAGATCGCCGCTGGAGGCGAAGTGCGCTACACCGCACCGGCCCAAGCCGCACCGGCCCCCGTTCCACAGAACGCTCCCGCAGGCGCTGCACCCGCCGCACCTACTGCCAGCACTAGCGCTGGCGACTCACTGCCCTCCCCCCTAGCCGGTAGCATCTTCAAAGTTTTGGTCAAAGAAGGCGAACGCGTCGCGGCAGACCAAGTGCTGTTCATCCTCGAAGCGATGAAAATGGAGACCCAAGTACGCTCGCTGCGCGCCGGCACCGTCACGACAGTGCGCGTGCGCGAAGGCGACGCCGTCAAGCCCGGCGATCCTCTGTGCCAGTTGGCGGCAGAATAATGGAACAGTCGCTATTACTACTGTGGCAGGCCACTGGCGTAGCCAATATCGCCTGGGGACAGGCGCTGATGATCGTAGTGGGCGCGCTGCTGCTGTGGCTCGCCATCTCCAAGCAATTCGAGCCGCTGCTGCTACTGCCCATCGGCTTTGGCGCCGTACTGGCTAATATCCCCGGTGCGGGCATGGCCGACCCCGGCGGCCTGCTCTACAGCATCTATCAAATCGGTGTCGCCAGCGGCGTGTTCCCGCTGCTGATCTTTATGGGCGTGGGCGCTTTGACCGACTTTTCTGCCCTCATCGCCAACCCCAAAAGCCTATTGCTCGGCGCCGCGGCCCAGTTTGGCATCTTCAGCACCCTACTCGGCGCGCTCGCCCTCGACGCTATTCCAGGCATGGACTTTAGCATCCAAGACGCCGCAGCTATTGCCATCATCGGTGGTGCCGACGGACCCACGGCTATCTTTCTCGCCTCCCGACTCAGCCCCGATCTCTTAGGCGCCATCGCTGTGGCCGCGTATTCGTATATGGCGCTGGTCCCCTTGATACAGCCCCCCATCATGCGCCTGCTCACAACCGAAGCCCAGCGCAAAATCCCCATGCAGCAATTGCGCGAAGTCTCGCAGCGCGAGCTGGTGCTGTTCCCGCTCTTGGTTCTCGCTATGGCGGGCTTACTGCTCCCCTCAGCCGCCCCACTGATCGGCATGCTCTGCTTAGGCAATTTAATGCGCGTATCAGGTGTCGTCGATCGCATCAGCAAAGCAGCGCAGAATGAAATCATCAACGTTGTCACCCTGCTATTAGGACTCGCCGTAGGTTCGCGACTCTCGGCAGAACAGTTTTTGCAGTGGGAAACGCTCGGCATCTTGGCCTTAGGCGCCGTCGCTTTTTGCATCGGCACAGCCTCTGGCGTGCTGATGGCGCAGCTCATGCGCCACTTCGACGGCAACCAAACCAACCCCCTGATCGGTGCTGCAGGCGTCTCAGCCGTCCCAATGTCTGCGCGCGTGGTCAACAAAGTCGGCCTAGAATCCAACCCGCACAACTTCTTGATCATGCACGCAATGGGTCCCAATGTCGCGGGAGTGATTGGCTCTGCTGTCGCTGCGGGGGTGTTGTTGGCAGTGTTGGGCTAGGGATAAGGCGTCGTTTGCACGGCTCGACCGTCACGCACCCGTCTCTTAAATCAAGCTCT
>CAKZUS010000321.1 GCA_937921805.1 uncultured Granulosicoccaceae bacterium | reverse complement strand
GCTGATCGGGATCGCCAAGCAGCACGAGTCGAGCCGAAGCAGGCAAGGCATCGAGCAGCGCGGCAAACATTTCTATATCCACCATCGAGACCTCGTCCACCACCAAGAGATCAATGGGTAGAGGCCGCTCGGGGCCATAATAAAAACGCCCATCGCCCTGGGACCCAAGCAGTCGATGCAGCGTCGTGATCTCCCCCATATCACCCAGGTCTAGTCCCGCCTCAAGCGTGCCCTGGGTGATCGACTCTCCTAGGCGCGCAGCTGCCTTGCCCGTAGGCGCCGCCAGACGCAGGCGCAGCGTTGGGTCTTGCTGGCGCAGGAGCGTCAGCAGGCGCACCACCGTATAGGTCTTGCCCGTACCGGGTCCTCCGCAAATAATGCACAGGGCCTGAATACTCGCCAGCGCGCAGGCCACAGCCTGCCAAGGAATGTGTTGGTCCTGCACCGGCATTAAAGCCTGTAACGCAGCGCCAAGCGCCTCGTCGCGGGCAAAGCGGCGGCGCATCAAGCGTCTCAGGCGCTGGGCCACGCGCTGCTCCGCCTGCCACAAGCGAGCCAAATACGCGCGTCCTTGTGCGATGCGCAGTGGTCCAGAACACAAAACATCTCGCGCCGCTGCCTCAGTGTCTAGCCACGGCAGCAGCTCGGCCAGCTCTGGATCGTCCAGCGCCGACAGTTGCGCCAGCGGTAGGCAGCTGTGGCCCTGCCCCAGATTCACACTGCACAGAGCCAGCAATAGCAGCGCGTCACCCCCCGCCTCAGGGGCAATATCATGCGCTACGGCCGCTACAGCATGGTCGATGCGCCGAATCACGCCCCGCTCGCGCGCCTCATCCAGCCAAGTGAGCACGCGCGGCGCGCTAAGCATGCGCTTGCCCCGCAAACAATGCGTCCAGCGTCTCGACATCCGTCTTATCAAGTCGGTCTAGATGCACCCCTGCACCGTGCTCAATGCCCCGCACAAACCAATAGGCAATCCCACCACAGTGGGTGTCATAGTCATAGTCGGGCACGCGCAGGTCCAAATACCGGTGTAATGCCAAGGTATACAGACTGTATTGCAAGTCATAGCGGTGCTGGACAATCGCAGTGGCCAAGGCCGCTTGCCCATAGGCAGCCGCGCTGTCTCCGAGGTAGTTCGACTTATAGTCCACGATGTAATACCGCCCCTGGTGACACACAATGAGATCAATAAAGCCTTTGAGCATGCCCAGCAACTGCTGCGGGGCTAAGCGCGCGCGCGCCATGCCGCCGACACTGGCCCGTGTGACGTGTTGGTCAATACGGGCCAAATCCGCGTGCTCAATACGCATCAAAAACTCCAACTCGGCCTTACAGCGATGCGCATCATGGAGGGCAAAGTGCTCGCCGTCTGGCCACAGCATCGGGCGATGCACCAGATCGACCAGCCACTGCCCCAATGGCTCGGCCCATTCGTGAAAAACTCCGCTCACAGTATGCTGTCGCAGCCACTGCGCGCAGTGCTCGCTATCAACCCGCCAGCCTCGTCCACAGGCCCATTCGAGCACATCGTGGATCACATTGCCCGCTGCGGCACCGCGCGGAAAGGCGTCTAGACGCGCACCAGGAGTGAGCGCTGGGGGATTGTCTAGTTTGTCTTTTTTATCTTTGTTATTTTTTTGGAGATCGTTCTGGGTGCCGGCTGGGATATTGTCTTGTGGTTCATCGTGACGCGCTAGCGCAGCGGGCGCATGCACTGCAGCGTCGTGGCGCCAATCGGGTGCGCGGCGACTCAGGCTGGTATACGAGAAAAACCCCCAGCCATCATCCGCCGCATGCGTGCGCTGTAGCGGTGGTGCCAACACCCAGCGCTCAGGGGCTGGCGCTGCGGTGCTGGCATCGTCAATAGACGCCTCTCGTATGCCCAGCGCAGCAAAAGCCTGGGCCAAAGTAGCGCCTGTGGGCGTCACATCAGGCGGCAATAATAAATGCCATAACACCGCATTATCACTCTTCGCTAGGCCCATACCCAAGACACAATGGCGCTCTGCGCGCGTCAACGCTACATACAGTAGGCGCAAGGACTCGGCGCGCGCGGCATCAATAATGCGCTCTTGCTGCTCCGCTTGCTCCTCGGCAATCGCGAGCGCACTGCGGCCGTTTTCATCGACGTATTGCGCGCTGAGCCCATGCGGAGGATCCGCACGCAGACTGCTCACAAAAGGCAGCACCGTAACGGGATATTGCAGGCCCTTGGCGCTGTGCATTGTCACCACTCGAACCAAGCCTGCCTCGCTCTCTAGGCGCATCGGCATCGCGTGAATCTGATGCGGACGAGCCACAGCGTCTTGGAGCCAACGCAGCTGTGCGGCGGGGGTCGGGCCGCCGTAGACTTGTAGCAACTCGGCCAGATGCAGCCAATTAGTCAGGCTGCGCTCGCCCCCTGGACGGTGCAGCCAGCGCTGCGGCAGATCAAAATCATGCGATAGACCGTTGATGGCAGAGATCGGACCATCGCTCTGCCAGCGCTGCGTCGCGCGGCGTAAGTGCTGCAGCGCCTGCTCCCAGGCTTGCTCGTTATGGCGCCATGACTCTAGCTCTGACAGCTCGCGCTGCAAACTCACGCTCACCAAGGCTGAGCGCTGCGCGCGCTCGTCAAAAGGATCAGCCAGCGCCTGCAATACCACCAGCAAATCTGCCGCCTCAGCGCTGCCGAGCACGGGGGTTTGCTCTGAGAGAAAGACACTCGCCAACCCCTGCTCTCGCAGTGCTCGTCGCACGGCGGCGGCCTCTTTGCGGCTGCGCACCAGCACCGCCACATCAGCGGCGCGCAAGGCGCCTTCGTCCCAGGGCTGCGCGAGCAGACGCCCAATCGCCAAAGCCGCCGCGTCGGCCAGCTCACGCTGCTGCTGCGCACGGGTCGGCGCCTCGCTGAGCAGGTACTCCATCGCCGGCCAGTCCTGCCCTTGCGCACGCAGGCCCGCGATCTTGCCCGATGCCGCCACAGGCTCAAAGCCCAGCCCAGGCTGCGCAAAAGGACCGCTGGGGTGCGTGCACTCGCCAAACAAACGATTGACCGCCTCAACCATCGCCACACTGGAGCGATAGTTCGTTGGCAACGCGGCGACCTCTGCTTGCACGGCCTCGCGCGCCTGCAGATAGGTCTGCAAATCGGCTCCTCGAAAACTGTAGATCGCTTGCTTCGGGTCTCCGATCATCACCAGACACCCCGCCTCCGAGTACAGGCGATGTAAGATCCGAAACTGCCGCGCATCCGTATCCTGAAACTCATCTACCAAGGCCACGGGATAGCGCGCACGCAAGGCTTCGCACAGCGACGGCACTGCCGCGACTGCCGCGTCCACTCGGCGCAGCAAATCATCAAAGCCTAAGGTGCCGCGCTGTTCGTGCTGCGCCCGCAAAGCGCTCGCACACCAGCGCGCAGCGTAGCGCCACACGCTGGCGCCCATTGCCGGGGCTTGTGCGGCGGCGCTCAAAGCTTCGGCCCAGCCCAGCCATTGTTGCGGTGGTTCGCTCGCGCT
>CAKZUS010000320.1 GCA_937921805.1 uncultured Granulosicoccaceae bacterium | reverse complement strand
GCAAGTCGTGGCTGATGAGAATCTCGCGCGGGATCTCGTGCCCGAGGTAGAACTGGGTCAGAAAAGAGTACAGTGTCTCTGCCTGCGTGCTGCCTTCGGGGGCGCGCGGATAAAAGGCTCGGTTGCCAAGATTGACGCCATTGCGCACAAAAAACACCTGCACGCAGGCCAGCCCCTCGCTCATGCTAATCGCGACTACATCGACCATGGCGTTCGGGTTTTCGACTTGCGCCCGCTCGTTGACGGCCCGGATGTCGCGAATCCGATCACGCAGCATAGCGGCGGTTTCGAACTCTAGCGCCTCGGAGGCTTGCTCCATTTGCTCGACCAGCGTATCGACGACTTGTTGGTTGCGCCCGTCGAGCACCCATTGCGTCATGCGCACATCGCGCGCGTAGTCCTCGGGTGATATTAGCCCCACACACGAGCCACTACAGCGGCCGATCTGGTACTGCAGACACGGCCGCGAGCGGTTGCGAAAGTAGCTGTCGTCGCACTGGCGAACGCCAAAGAGTTTCTGCACAAAGTGCAAGGTACGGCGCACAGCGTGGCTGTTGGGATACGGTCCGATGTAGCGCCCATCGTCGCGCTTGCGGCTGCGCGTAGACCCCAGGCGGGGGTACTCGTCGTGCTTGCTGATGTAGATATAGGGGTAGCTTTTGTCGTCGCGCAGCAAGACGTTATAGCGCGGGCGATGTTGCTTGATCAGGTCGTGTTCGAGCACCAGCGCGTCGGCCTCGGTGACCGTGGTGGTGATTTCGACGCGCGCGATCTGCGCGACCATGACTTTGACTTTGCCCTCGGGGTGGTTTTGTCGAAAGTAGCTGCTGACGCGGTTGCGCAGATTGCCGGCTTTGCCGACGTAGATAATCTCCTCGTCGGCGCTAAACATGCGATAGACGCCAGGGCGCGTGGTGAGATCGTGCAAAAATGCCTTGAGGTCAAACACGCCTTGCCTCGGTCTTACATGCGCACTAAGGCGCTGCCCCAAGCAAACCCGCCACCGATGCCCTCTAGCAGGCACAAGTGCCCGGGCTGAATACGCCCATCGCGCACCGCTTCGTCTAGCGCCAAGGGGATAGACGCAGCGGAGGTGTTGGCGTGGCGATCGACCGTGACCACGACGCGCTCCATGCTCATTCCCAGCTTTTTGGCAGTGCTGCTGATAATGCGTAAATTGGCTTGGTGCGGGATCAAGTAATCAATCTCATCGGCCTCGATGTTGTTATGCGCCAGGGTTTCGCTGACGACTTTGGCCAATGCTGACACCGCGAACTTAAACACTTCTTTGCCGTTCATGGAGACAAAAGCCTTACCCGCTTGCACCTGCTCGTAGCCCTGCGAGACCCCAAAGGGGACTTGTAGGTTTTGCACTTCTCTGCCGTCGGCGTGGAGGTGGGTCGAGTAGATGCCGGGCGTTTCGCTGGCAGAGAGCACCACTGCACCGGCCCCGTCTCCAAACAACACACAGGTGGTGCGGTCATTCCAGTCGAGAATGCGCGTAAAGGTCTCGGCACCAATTACCAGCGCGTGCTGGGTGCTGCCGTCACGCACAAACTTATCCGCCACAGACAACGCGTAGATAAAGCCCGCACACACGGCTTGTACGTCAAAAGCCGGGCCGCCAAAGTTCTGCAAGCGCGCCTGTAGCATGCACGCCGTCGAGGGGAAGACTTGGTTGGGCGTAGTGGTCGCGAGTACGATTAGCCCAATATCTTGCGGCGTTAGCCCCGCCGCCTCGATGGCGCGGCGGGCGGCCTGCTCGGCCAGGTCGAGCGTGGTTTCGCCATCGGCAGCAATGTGACGCTGGGTAATGCCCGTGCGCTCGCGAATCCATTGATCTGACGTGTCGACACGTTCTGCCAATTCGGCGTTGCTCACTCGGTTCGCAGGCAGGTAGCTACCGGTTCCAGATATGCGCGAATAAACCATGCTAGATCAATGGATGTGGGGTTGCGCGCACCAGTCTAGCGGAAATACCGTCACAAGGGACAAGGGCTTTCAGTTCAGCAAGCTGCTGCGAGACGCTCAACGCGGTATGGCGCTAAGAAGGCGGGGCGGAAGTGCGTTGTAAATTTCTCTCAACGCCGTCTTGGATTCGCTGCGGCACGTTATTGGCCACTTCAATCACTGCAATGTCGATGGCATTGCCAAAGGCCAGCTTATCGGCACTGCCATGGCTTTTGACCACGATGCCTCGTAGCCCCAAGAAGCTCGCGCCGTTGTAGCGACGGGGGTCGATACGGTGTCGAAAGCGCTTGAGTACTGGCATGGCAATCAGTGCCGCGAGTTTGCCAAACCAGCGCCCTAAAAAGGCCTCGCGCAGGTATTGTCCAAACATTTTGGCGGCCCCTTCTGTCGTTTTGAGCAGCACATTGCCGACAAAACCGTCGCAGACCACAACATCGGCACGATCGGTAAAAATCTCGTTAGCTTCGACAAAGCCCACATAGTTAATATCCGATTGGCTCAGCAAGGCCGAAGCTTCGCGGACCCGCTCATTGCCTTTGATCGCCTCTTCGCCAATATTGAGCAAACCCACTCTTGGCGCCGGCACGCCATCCAAGGCACTCACGAGCTGAGCGCCCATGACGGCAAACTGTTGCAATTGCTCGGCGCTGCAATCGACGTTGGCACCCAGATCCAGCACATGGGTATGCCCGTGCTCAGCGGGAATGCTGGCGCAAATCGCAGGGCGATCCACGCCGGGCAAGGTCTTGAGCACGAATTTAGCGGTCGCCATCAGCGCGCCAGTATTACCGGCACTCACGCAAGCTTGCGCTTGCGCATCGCGCACAAGATTGATCGCCACACGCATGGAGGAATCTTTCTTGCCGCGCAGAGCGCTAGAAGGCGTTTCATCCATTTCGACGACTTGACTCGCATGCTGCACACGAATGCGCGACGATACGTCGTCGTCGTGGGCAGTGCCTTGCGCAGCCGCTGTCAGCTCGGCCTGAATCGCCGCGCTGTCTCCGACTAGCACAATATGAAGCGTGCTATGGCGCTGTAGTGCCGCAATAGCCGCTGGGACAATGACATGGCTGCCTTCATCCCCCCCCATCGCATCGAGGGCAAGCGTGACTTGAGACATGATAGTGCGTGGCCTGCTATGCATAATGCAAAGCAGGCCGAGGCGCGCTAGTCCTCGTCGTCGAAGTCTTCGTCTACGAGCACATCAGCGGTGTTGACGACTTTTTTGCCTCGGTAAAAGCCCTCAGCGGTCACGTGGTGACGCAAGTGCGTTTCGCCCGATGAGGCATCAATCGACAGCGCGGGGCCAGTGAGTGCATCGTGGGCGCGGCGCATGCCACGACGAGAGCGAGATTTACGACGTTGTTGAACTGCCATCAGTGTGACTCCTGTGCCTCGACGCTCAGTGTTGGCGAGGCGGATTACCATTCTTGAGCGCCGCCAATGCATTGGCTAATGCATTGTTCGGCGCGGCTTCTTCTTCACCGAGATAGGGGGCTATCTCAGCCATACATTCGCCACCGGGGTGCCGTCCAATCAACGGCATCGCCAGCAGCAACTCATCTTCTAGCAGGCCCACTAACTGCACCCGCCCGCGATCATCCTTAAACACCGGCTCGACTCCGTCGGCAAGCCTCTCAGCCTGCTCTTCGGTAAAGACGAAACCGCTGTTCACCGCAAATTCAAACTCCCAGCGATAGGGTTGTACGCAGCGCTCACAGCGCAGCATACCCCAACCTGATACCTGGCCCTTTACTCCGACCAGGCGCCCGTGCGCAAAAAACCGCAGCGACGCCCAGATCTCGCCCTGCTCAGAAGCTAAGGCTGCGACCACGCGCGCAAATTGCGATATCAACGCCCGTCCCTCCACTAACGCATCGCGACGCGCTAATAATTCGGGATCAAACTCAGTGGGAAGATTCTGCTCCATACAACCGGAAAATATAACAATCTCAGGGCATACTGTCAAAGTCTGAATGTACTTTTTGAGAGAAACCCCGTATGTCACCGTCGCTCATCCTCGCCTCCAGCTCGCCCTACCGCCGCTTGCAGCTAGAGCAACTGCTTCAGGGCACAGGTATCCACTTTATTTGTCAAAAGCCAGATTTTGATGAGACGCCGCTCGACAACGAAAGCCCTACCGATTTGGTACAGCGCCTCGCCCAAGGCAAAGCGCAGAGCCTGCGCCCTCTGGATACTACTCAGGGCGCGCAGCCTGACGCCCTCATTATTGGCTCAGATCAAGTCGCCGTGCACAACAACACTATTCTGGGAAAGCCGCATACGGTCGACAACGCCTGCTCGCAGCTCACGCAGTGTAGCGGTCAGAGCGTGGTCTTCTATACCGGTTTGGCCGTATGCGGACCCCAAGGCGTGCAGGTGGGATGTACGCGCGTTGTGGTGCAGTTTCGGGTGCTAAGCGCCAGTGAGATTCAGC
>CAKZUS010000319.1 GCA_937921805.1 uncultured Granulosicoccaceae bacterium | reverse complement strand
TCGGTGAGGTGGTTGCCCACGAGGTAGGCCGAGGCGACCATAAACCCGTTTTCATAGGTACCCGGATCGAAAGAATCCGTGGTCGAGCCATAGCCACGGCCGATGCGCAGGCGCCCGCCCGACTGAGGGGTCATGGCCATCGCTGACTCAGACAGCGACAGGGCTGTTGGCAGCGCTACGCCAGCGGCGACGGCACTCATGATGAATTGACGACGCGTCATCTTGCCCATGGACAGGGCTTTATGTTGATCCAGTAAGAGCTTGTCTTGCACTGAAGTTTCCTCCTTTAATGGAATCCCCAGCTTAGGCGCTGCGAGGCCTTCAAGTCAAACTCTGCTACGTCTGCGATGCAGAGAACACAAACTCCCCTGCGCACAAATGGTCTTGATCAAACACGCAGTGCGCTTGCACAGACTCCCCTGCGAGCACCCGCGCCAACCAGTGGCGATTGTCCTCCCACATCCGAGACCACGGGAGTGAGTTCTCGTCGTACCAGACCGGCGCGGCCTCTTCGCTGGGCATCGGCACGCCGCGCCAGCGCAGCACGCTAAAGACGTGGACATCCAGCGCGTAGCCATCGAGAAAATAAAACCGCAACACCCCCCGTGCCTGCGTCTCTAGGCAGTGAATACCTACCTCTTCGTATAGCTCTCGGCGCACGCATTGCGCAGGCGTCTCGGCGCCATCGCACTTGCCGCCAGGGCCAATGATTTTGCCTTTTCCCAGGCCGCGCTTTTTGTGGATCAGCAGCACCTGACCCGCGCGTTGCGCAAAGCCTAGCGTCGCGATGTGTTGTGGCCGCCACGCGTAACCCGAATGCGGTGCGAGCTGGCGTAACTGGGGTATATTCACGGTCATACTGTTTATTTTCACTTCTTTAGAGCGATCTGATGCGGCTTTTGTTTTTGCTGGTTTTTCTGTTTTGTACTGCGGCGATGGGCGTCGCGCTCTACACCGAGCATGTTCTGGGATTCGCCCCTTGTCCGCTGTGTATCGTACAACGCGTGGCGATGATCGCTACGGGCTTGGTCGCTCTGGTTGCGGCGCTGCATGGCGCGCGGGGTGTTGGAGTGCGCCTCTACGCGGGCATCGCTGCGCTCTGCGCTGCAGGCGGCGCGGCCGTCGCTGGGCGCCACGTATGGCTGCAAAGCCTCCCCGCGGATCAAGTTCCCGAGGAGTGCGGCATGGACATGGGCTTTATGGTCGAGATGCTGCCCTGGCAGGAAGTCGCGAGCATTATTCTCTCTGGCTCGGGGGAATGCGCCAATGTGGACTTACAAGTATTGGGCTTGAGCATTCCGCAGTGGACATTGATCGCCTTTGTTGCACTGGTACTGCTGATGCTGTGGCGTGTGTTTGCGCCCATTCGCCCCGCTAATTCCAGATTTGCGTAGACGCCCGAGAGTCTGGCGGCTGGCCGGGCTTATTCTACTGAGACGCTAGAGGCGCTACCGATCACTCCCGACCAGTAGCCCTCCAGCATCAGTCGGCCTAGCGATACGTAGTCCAACTGGTCATCGAAGCGGCAACCGGGGTTCACCGAATACGGCCATTCAATAAAACGGGCGTCTAGCGCATTGTCTTTGTCCAACGCCCGATGATGATTGTTCTCCGGTGTCGAGGCCGCACCCTCGCTCCGGCGATTGCGCGCGACCAAGACCCATGCAAGATGCGTCGCGCGCAGTTGTCCGTGGCTACAGCTCGCCGCGCCCTGGGTCAAAACCTCTAGCCCTTTGTCCAGCAATGCTGAGCTGGCTTGGCTTCGCTCTAGGCCAGGGGCTAGCGCATAGACAACGGCCTGATCCCAGCCATCGAGCCAACGCCCCTCGCTATCGGTCGGACCTGCTAGACCCAGATCGACAGCGGGCAGAAAGCCGACGTAATCATCACAAGGCGCAGGCGCCGCCGTGGCCGTCTGCGCCGGACAAGGCAGGGCACCGTGAATCATAAAATGCCCCAGTAAGGCCAAGCGGGCCTCGCGCAGCTGCTCACTACTGCGCTGATAGCGCTGCTGCTCAATGCGCTGCTGCCAAATAGGCATCAGCGAGGCCAAGATGCTGCCCAGCACAACTAGCACAATAGCCATTTCCAATAGGCTCAAGCCCCGCTGCCTATCCTGCTGCCCGCGCTGTTGTCCGCCTTGACTCATCGCCATACTAGACATCATGAACGTCATGAGCTGGGCCAAGCATTGGCATAGACCCAATTCGGACGTGGCGCATCCCCCCAGTGCTGCTGCCACCAGTGGTAGCGCCGCGCGAGTAGGCTGCGCATAACAGCGCCATCGACCCATAACACCCGCTGCCCATCGCGTAGCTGCGCCCATACGTCTCGCCCATTGAGGTCGCTGCGACTGTCGGCGTTGAGCGCATTACTGGCCGTTGGCACGCGCGGTGGGGGGTTATCACGCATACGACCCGCGACGCAGTACTCGATGGAATCTCCCCAGTAGACGCGCCGCCCCGATGCCACTTGGAAGGCCTGCGGCAGTCGCCCGCAGCTCTCGACACAAGGCCCGTCTGGCCCCGGCCCTGCGCTCACATCAGGACAGGGCAAGTGCCCCAAGCCCGCTGCATCGCTAGAGGGATGATCCTCGGGGTAGAACACGGCAAAAGCCATCAGCTCCC
>CAKZUS010000318.1 GCA_937921805.1 uncultured Granulosicoccaceae bacterium | reverse complement strand
ATCCGCTCGGCCAAGTTCGTGAACCACACACAGCGAGCCAAAGAGTTTGGCATGGACGAGGCCTCCACCTCGTTTCGCTTCGAGCGCATCATGGATCGCGTGCACGAGGTCATCAAGGAGATAGAGCCACACGACTCTGTGGAGCGTTATACGCAACTCGGTGTTGAGTGCATGCAGGGTGAAGGCAAACTGATTAGCCCGTGGGAAGTCGAAGTCAACGGCCAGCGCCTCACCGCTCGCCACATTGTGCTGGCCACTGGTGCGCGTCCCTTTGTTCCACCAATCCCTGGCCTCGCTGAGGCGGGCTATCGCACCTCGGATGACTTGTGGGAAATGCGCGAGCAGCCCAAGCGCCTCGCCGTACTCGGCGGCGGTCCCATTGGCTCTGAGCTGACCCAATCGTTTGCTCGTTTGGGCACTGAGGTCACGCAAATCGAAATGATGCCACGCATCATGATTCGCGAAGACGAAGACGTCTCAGAGCTGGTCACCGAGCGCTTTATCGCAGAGGGGGTCAATGTCTTGACCTCAGCCCGCGCCGTGGCAGTACGCGCAGAAGGTGATGAAAAAATCATCACCTGTGAGCGCGGTGACGAAACCATTGAAGTACGCTGCGATGAGATTTTAGTCGCCGTAGGCCGTGCAGCACGCGTGGAGGGCTTTGGCGCCGAGGAGCTTGGCATCGAGCTCACTCAACGCAAGACGATTGCCGTGGATGAATTCCTGCGCACCAACTACCCCAACATCTTCGCCGTCGGCGACGTAGCCGGGCCGTACCAGTTCACGCACACAGCGGCTCACATGGCTTGGTTCGCTGCGGTGAATGCGCTGTTTGGTGATCTCAAGAAATTCAAAGTGGACTACCGTGTCGTGCCTTGGGCCACATTCTGCGAACCAGAAGTGGCGCGAGTTGGCCTCAACGAGTCCGACGCCAAAGCGCAAAACATCCCCTATGAAATCACGAAGTTTGAGATAGACGAACTAGATCGCGCTATCGCTGACAGTGAGGCGCACGGATTCGTCAAGGTGCTCACCGTGCCAGGCAAAGACACCATTCTTGGTGTGACCATCGTAGGCGAACACGCTGGAGACCTTATTGCTGAATACGTGCTCGCGATGAAGTACAAGCTCGGCCTCAACAAGATCCTCGGCACTATCCACATCTACCCCACTCTCGCCGAGGCCAACAAGTACGTTGCCGGCAACTGGAAGCGCGCGCATGCGCCCGAAGGCTTGCTGCGCTGGGTGCAGCGTTACCACGACTGGCGACGCGGCTAAAACCAAAACGCCCAACACTGCATGCCTGTCACTGAAGGCCATGCAGTATTGGGCGTCAGGAGCGAGGCGAGGCTACTTTCGAACGCAGCCTCGCTCTGATTCACTCAAGTGAGAAGCTTGCTTATTCGCGTGGGCGCACAAACACCTCTACACGGCGGTTTTGCGCACGGCCTTCGCTGGTGTCATTACTAGAGCGTGGCTCCGCCTCGCCTCTACCCTCGACGATCAAACGCTCTGACGCGACCCCCTGCCCGCTCAAGTACGCAGCCACAGACTGTGCGCGGCGTTGCGAAAGGCCGAGATTGTGTTCGTCGCTGCCTCGGTCGTCGGTATGACCGATAACCAAAACGTCACTATTGGCGTAGTTCACCAGCACAGAGGCGAGTTTATTAAGCGTGCCGTAGAAAGCAGGCTTCACTGTCGCGCTGTTCGTGTCGAAAGACACTTCGCCGTTGAGCGTCAATTTGAGTAAATTCTCACTCACACGCTCGACTTCCACCGCACGCTGTGACTGTTCGGCGGCTAGCTCAGCACGCAGCTGGGCTTCTTGCTCGTCCAAACGCTTGCCGATACTCGCCCCAGCAATGGCGCCGGCCACTGTGCCTAAAATTTGCTTCTGACGTTTATTGCTGTTGGACTGACTCCCAGCAAGCAGCCCCGTTGCGCCGCCGATCAGCGCGCCCGTTTGCTCTTTGGTGAGCTGCGGCACACTGCCACAACTGGCGACCAACGTCGCACTCACCAACGCAGCGATCACTGACTTCGATACCATAATGAACTCCTACACAAATATTTCCACCAATCTACATTATGTAACGCAAGTGAATACTTCGTTTAATTTGCGTAACAATACGCCACAAGATCTCACCGGATAGCGAGCTATGGATTACATCACCCCTCAGCGCGACATTTTATTCTCCCTCAGTGAAGTGCTCGGCTATTGCGCGCACAGCACCCAACTTCAAAATGCCGAGAGCGTAGACGATGAGTTACTCGCATCGATATTGGGAGAAGCCGCCAAGTTTGTAGAGGCCGAGCTGAACCCTCTCTATCGCAGTGGCGATGAACAAGGCTGTCGTCTGGAAGGGGAAACAGTCTCGACCCCTGAGGGATTCGTCGAGGCGTATACCCGCTATATAGAGAACGGCTGGCCCAGCCTCGCGGCACACAGTGAATTCGGCGGCCAAGGGCTGCCCTACTCCATGCACACCCTGCTCAGCGAGCTGCTCGGTAGCGCCAATTGGTCATGGTCGATGTACGCTGGACTATCTCAGGGCGCACTCAATACGATTTTTGCGCACGGCAGGGCCGCGCAGAAACAGCGTTATCTGCCGCACTTGGTCAGCGGCAGCTGGACCGGCACCATGTGCCTCACCGAACCCCATTGCGGCACGGACTTGGGCATGCTTCGCACGCGCGCCGAACCCAATGACAACGGCGGCTACACCCTGACGGGAAACAAAATATTCATCTCCTCTGGTGATCACGATCTGACCGAAAACATCGTGCACATCGTGCTGGCGCGCCTGCCCAATGCCCCGGCAGGCACCAAAGGCATATCGCTGTTTATTGTGCCCAAAATGCGCATTGATGAAGAGGGCAACATCACCGGGCGCAACACTGTGAATGTCGGACGCCTAGAAGAGAAAATGGGCATCCACGGCAACGCCACTTGCGCCCTCAACTTCGACGGCGCTGAGGCCGAGTTGATAGGCCCGCCCCACCAGGGCCTCGCGTGCATGTTTACGTTTATGAACCTCGCCCGCATCGGCACCTCAATCCAAGGCCTGTCGCACTGCGAGCGGGCCTACCAAGGCGCCCTGCACTACGCCAAGGACCGACTGCAAAGCCGCGATCTACGCGGAGCAGCCCGCCCCGACTTGCCCGCAGACCCGCTCACAACGCACCCCGATGTGCGGCGCATGCTGCTCACACAAAAAGCCTATGCCGAAGGCCTGCGCCTGATGCTCTACGATCTGGCCTGCACGGCAGATCTCGCGCACGAAGGCCTGGACGAAGCGCAGCAAAAACTCGCCATCTTGACGCCCATCGCCAAGGCACTGGCCACGGAGCTGGGCATCGAGTGCGCCAGCTTGGGCGTGCAAGTGCTCGGCGGTCATGGCTACATTCGTGAGTGGGGCATGGAGCAAAACCTGCGCGACGCACGTATTGGCAGCTTGTATGAGGGCACTACGGGCATCCAGGCACTGGACCTATTAGGGCGCAAAATCGTGGGCAGCAACGGCGCCTTACTGCGCCCGGTCTTAGCGCATATTGACCAGCGCGCTCGCCGCAGCGATAGCCCGCACGCCCCGGTTTTGCTCAACGCTCTAGCCTTGTGGCGCGACACTAGCGAAGCCTTGCTACTCGCCGCTTGGAGCGACCCTCGCGAGATTGGCGCTGCCTCCGTCGAGTACCTGTTGCTCGCCGGTCACGTGCTGTTAGGCTATTACTGGCTCTGCGCCGATGAGACCGCCACTGCGGCTACAGCCCAAAGCGATGAGCCGTTTTACCGTGCCAAGCGCAAAACAGCGCACTTTTACTTCCAACGGCTATTACCCAAAATCGAAGGCTACGCGGCATGCTTGCGCGGCGGCGCCCAAGCGCTGATGGCACACGATGACGACGAACTCTAAGGGGATATTGATGAGCGAACTACCTCACTTTACGCATGTGGCGCTAGAGCGCGCTGAGCACGGCGTCTATCGCCTGCGCTTTGATCATGCTGAGAGCCGTGTGAATAAATTCAGCACGCCCATGATGAATGATCTCGCTGAGGCCGTCGCGGCCCTGCGCCAGCTCGACGACCTGCGCGCGCTCGTGCTGTATAGCGGCAAACCCGCTGGGTTTTTTGTTGGCGCAGATATCAGCGAATTCATCCCGCTCTTTGCGCAAGAGCCAGCCGTGATACGCCCCGATATCATGCGCGTACACCAACTGTTCAATAGCATCGAAGACCTCAGTGTGCCGACGGTGGTGGCGATTCACGGCGATGCGCTGGGCGGTGGCCTAGAGGTCGCCCTCGCCTGCGACTTCCGAGTGCTCGCTCAATCAGCCAAAGTAGGCCTGCCAGAGGTCAAGCTCGGTTTGCTCCCAGGTTGGGGAGGCAGCGTGCGCCTGCCACGGCTCATTGGCTACGACAACGCCATCGAGTGGATCGCCACAGGGGCTATGCACCGCAGCGAGGCGGCACTGCAGCACGGTCTTGCCGATGCGGTCGTCGATGAGGCAGAGCTGCTCAATGCGGCGCAGACCATGGCCCGTCGTGCAGCCGATGGCGACCTCGGTATACAACAGCGCCGCGCCCGCAAGACCACGGCCCTCGCTCTACCAGAAGCCGAGCGACGCATGGCAACAGAGGCCGCCAAGGGCATGATTCTGGCGAAGGCCGGACCGCATTATCCTGCTCCAGCGCGCATTCTCGACACGCTTCACCGCGCTGCAATCTTAGGGCGCTCAGAGGCCATCGAGCTAGAGTGCACCGCATTTATCGACTTGGCGCGAGGCCCTGTCTGCGCCCAGTTGATTGGGATTTTCCTCAAAGACCAAGCCGTCAAACGCTTGGCCAAGAACTACGCCAGCGGCGCGACGAGCGTTGACAAGGCCGCCGTGCTTGGGGCGGGAATCATGGGCGGCGGCATCGCCTATCAGGGCGCGAGTCGAGGCGTCTCGATGGTGCTCAAGGACATCAACGACACGGCCCTACAAAAAGGCCTCGACGAGGCAGACCGACTGGTTGGCGGACAAATTGCCCGGGGACGGCTCGACATGGCCGCCGCGACGCAAGTGCTGCA
>CAKZUS010000317.1 GCA_937921805.1 uncultured Granulosicoccaceae bacterium | reverse complement strand
TAACAAGCCGATCACATCTTTGCGGTATTCCTCCAGCATTGCCGAGAACATCTCAAAGGATTCGCGCTTATATTCCTGTTTGGGATTTTTCTGTGCGTAGCCGCGCAAGCCGACGCTTTGGCGCAGATAATCCATCGCGCCTAAATGCTCTTTCCAGTGCTCATCCAAGCGGGTAAGCAGAGCAAATTGTTCAAATTTGTGTAGCGTTTCATCGCCTACTTTCTCGCGCTTCTCAGCGTAGGCCGCTGCGCTGAGCTCAAGAATGCGCTCCAGCACTCCCACATCATCCAGCCGTTTATTCTCATTAAGCCATTGCTGCACCGGTAGCGTCAGGCCAAACAAGGCTTCGAGATCTTGCTCCAGCGCCGGAATATTCCATTGCTCCTCCACGCTACCGGGCGGCATATATTGAGCGAGCACGGAACTGAGCACGTCTTCACGAATGCTCTCGATAATGCTAGACAGATCCTCGCCCGCCGACATGACCTCATCCCGTTGCGCATACACCACGCCACGTTGAGCATTGGCGACATCATCGTATTCAAGCAAGTGCTTGCGGATGTCAAAGTTGTGCGCTTCGACCTTGCGCTGAGCATTTTCAATCGCGCGCGAGACCCACGGGTGTTCAATCGCCTCGCCGTCTTCCATGCCTAATTTCTGCATCAAACCCGAAACGCGTTCCGAAGCAAAAATACGCATTAAGCTGTCTTCCAGCGACAAGTAGAAGCGGCTCGAACCACTATCGCCTTGGCGCCCAGATCGACCGCGGAGCTGATTGTCAATACGACGACTTTCGTGGCGCTCCGTGCCGATGATATGCAGCCCCCCCGCGGCGAGCACCGCATCATGGCGCAATTGCCACTGCGCCCGGGCCTCGGCTTTTTCGCTCTCATCCAGCCCAGCAAGCTCGCCTTCGAGGTTCCCTCCCAGCACAATATCAGTACCACGGCCCGCCATATTGGTCGCAATGGTGACCGCTGCCGAACGCCCCGCATTGGCAATGATTGAAGCCTCACGCTCGTGCTGCTTTGCATTGAGCACTTCGTGCGCGATTTTTTTATTTTTCAGTACTTGCGACAGCTGCTCAGAGGTCTCGATGGAGGTGGTTCCGACTAGCACGGGCTGCTGACGCTCCACGCAGCCGACAATATCATCGACGATGGCGGCGAATTTCTCATCCTGTGTCAAATAAACCAGATCAGCCCGGTCATCGCGCACCATAGGCCGATGCGTAGGAACCACGACGACTTCTAGGTTATAGATCTGCTGGAACTCGTAGGCTTCCGTATCGGCCGTTCCGGTCATGCCGGAGAGCTTGTCGTATTGCCGGAAGTAGTTCTGGAAGGTGATCGAAGCGAGAGTTTGATTCTCGTTTTGAATCGGCACTTGCTCTTTGGCCTCAATCGCCTGATGCAGCCCATCTGACCAGCGCCGCCCTGGCATCGTACGCCCTGTAAACTCATCCACAATAACGATTTGCCCGTTACTGACGATGTACTCCACGTCTTTACGGAAAATGGCATGTGCCCGCAAAGCCGCATTGAGATGGTGCAAAATCGCAATATTAGAAGCGTTATACAGGCTGTCATTCTCTTCGAGAATGCCCGCTTCAACGAGTAACGCCTCGACCTGATCGTGCCCTGTTTCGGTAAAGTGCACCTGCTTGGCCTTCTCATCGACGGTAAAGTCACCCTCGCTGTCCGGATCCGCGGCGGCTTGCAAGTTGGGAATCAGCGCATTGATGCGCTGGTACAACTCACTGGTGTCTGCGGCGGGGCCAGAGATGATCAGTGGCGTGCGCGCTTCATCGATCAGGATCGAGTCCACCTCATCGACAATCGCAAAGTACTGACCACGCTGCACTCGGTCATCCAGCGCCATCACCATATTATCGCGCAGATAATCGAAACCAAATTCATTGTTGGTGCCGTAAGTGATGTCCGCAGCGTAGGCTTCGCGGCGAGTACAAGGGCGCAAACCCGCAGTACCGCTCTCATCGCCGTTGCCGTCGTAGTCGGGATCAACTAGATACGAGCTGCTATTAGGCCCAGCAGCGCCGCTGCCATTGATCACGCCCGTTGACAGACCGAGAAAGTGATACAAGCGCCCCATCCACGCCGAGTCGCGGCGAGCGAGGTAGTCGTTAACGGTAATAACGTGAACGCCTTGACCCGCGAGCGCATTGAGATAGACCGCTAAGGTCGCCACCAGGGTTTTGCCTTCACCGGTGCGCATTTCACTAATGCGCCCTTCGTGCAGCACCAAAGCGCCTATGAACTGCTCGTCGTAGTGGCGCATACCCAGTACACGCTGCCCAGCCTCGCGCACAGTAGCAAAAGCCTCGGGAAGCACCGCATCGAGCGACTCTCCTTTGGCGAGGCGCAGTTTGAACTTTTCAGTCTGCGATGCAAGTGCGGCATCATCTAAAGACTGCACTGCTGATTCAAATTCGTTGGCCGCGGCGACCTGCTTACGCAAGCGCTTGATGGTGCGGTCATTACGGCTGCCGAAAATTTTTCGCGCCAGCGACCCTATCATGCTGTATCCCTAAAATCGTAAATTATAGTCGCGCACAGTGCACGCGTATTCCTATAAGAATATCAGGAATGCGCGCTGCACCACGACCTTGACGTGTAGTGAGTCTGGGCTGATTGCCCGCAAGCGCCTTATCGTTGCCGAGAGATAAACTTGGTGGGGTTGATATATTGGCCGTCGTGCAAGACTTCAAGATGAACATGAGGACCGGTAGAGCGCCCGGTCGTTCCCAAAGTCGCCACCGCTTCTCCTTTTTTTACCGTATCGCCGACCGTAACCAAAACACTCGCATTGTGTGCATAGCGGGTCTGGTACCCATTGCCGTGGTCAATTTCTACGAGATAGCCGTAGTCCCCTTTGCGCCCAGCGAAGACCACCTTACCTCCGGCTACAGCATTGACGTTATCGCCTTTTTTACCAGCAATATCAACGCCTTTATGAAACTGTCTGCGTCCGCTGAACGGGCTAACCCGGTACCCATAGGCCGACGACAGCCACCCCCTTTCTAAGGGCCATCCCGAGGGAGAAGTTTGGCGCGCCAGCTCTCTGTCCACCAGCACGGAAGAAAGCAAAGTAAGCTGCTGAGCACGACGATCGAGACGGACTTGAATTTGGTCGATATCAGAGTGCATCTGCGAGTCCCATGTACTGACCATCGCATCAATAGACTCTGCGCCGCCCTGCGGCAAGATGGAGACAAAGTCGAACTCTTCTTCATCTAGCCCGGCTTGGCGCACAACGCGCTGGCTCAGCGCATCGACATTGTCAACATGGGCCTGCAAGCGCGCAACCCGTTCAGTGAGCGCTGTAATTTCTGTGCGGGCGACAGATGTCGCCCTCTCAATCGCGCGCTGCACTGAAGCGCCAGG
>CAKZUS010000316.1 GCA_937921805.1 uncultured Granulosicoccaceae bacterium | reverse complement strand
GCCGATGCCAATGTAGCGGACACGAACGTGCCGCAAGGCTATAGCGATGAGTCAGGGCAGATTACCCTAAACGTGAGTCCTGTCGCGTGTCGCGACTTGTGTCTGGGCAATGATGCGGTGAGCTTTTCGGCGCGCTTTGGTGGGCAGCCCTTTTCTATCTATTTGCCGATGGACGCGATTAGCCTGATCTATGCCCGTGAAAATGGTCGTGGCATGGTCTTTGGGCCAGAGCACAGTGCCGATGCGTCGCCAGAACCTGAAGAGACTCCACCTGAGCCACCCGAGCCAACACCTCCGCCCAAGCGTCGCCCGACCCTGAAAGTGGTGAAGTAAGCAGGGCGAAGACTAGCCAGAGACCGTGCCGAAGATACTGGTCTCGACCATGGTGCAAATGGCGTTGAGCGTCACTAATTGCGCCTCTTCTGTGCGACAAGCGCTCTCTGCGCTCATTTGCAAGGTGTAGGTAGGAGGCGTTGAGAGCGCGCTGAGCTCTGCCGTGCCAGAGCAAATCCACACAGTATTCAGGCCCTGATCGGTGGCGGCTTCTATGACCTTGTCGGTCCCGTATTCCAAACCCGCTGGCGTAAACCACAGCAGCACGTCTCCCGCGCTGGTCGATGACTCAATCAGGCGAACATAGGCCGCGCTGGCTTCTTGGTCATAGCACAGCACTTGAAACGTTGCATTGTCTGCACCGAGCACCATGGCGGGTAAGCCTGGTCTGGGCATCTCTAAACGCGCGCTAAACTTCACTCCTGCCATGGCGGCGAGCGAGTGCGCAGTGGAAAGACCAGCACTGACTATCTTGTGTCCACTGAGCAGCTGTTGTGCGATCAGTTGCGCCACTTCGGCGGCCGACTCGGCGACATGGCGTTTGGTGTTGTAGAGGGTGTCGACGCTATCGTCGAAAACCCACTGGGAGGCTTCTAGAGTCATGGGCTAGGTTTCAAAAGCGTGTTGCAGCCATTGTATGGTACCGCCTTGTTCACTTCCGTGTATCAACAGTGCGTCGAATCGACAATGGCGGTGCGCGTGATGCGGGTGCGCCTGCAGGTATAGCTGCGCAGCACGAACCCAGTGCGCCTGCTTGCGCAGGGAGATGCTGCCCGCCGCTCCACCAAAAGCCTGGCTCTGGCGCTGTCGCACTTCAAAGAACACCAGTGTTTGGCGGTCGAGGCCAACAATGTCTAGCTCTCCCCGGCGGCGTTGCCAGTTATGCGCCAGCAACGTAACACCTTGCTCGCAGAGCCAAGCCCGCGCACGGGCTTCGGCAATGCTGCCCTTGCGCCGGGCAGGGCTTGAGGTGAGTAAGCGCTTTACAAGGATGGCTGTAAGCCAGCGCTGAACACACTCGTGGCTGTAGGAAGACCGGGCGAGGACGGTGCCCTCGGTGAGAGCTGTGGTGAGAGCGGTGATGAGAGCGGAATGTTCTGCGTGGCCCGCTGCTGAGAGCCGACAAAAAGCTGGTACTGCCCGTTTTGCATCAATGCCCAAGGCAGGGTGCGTACGACCTGCCCCAGCTCATTGACACGCAGTATGCCAGTGGCCCCCAGGATGCGGGCGTTAGGGTCGAGGCTGAGCTGGTCCGCGCGCTGCATAATCAGGTAGGCATCGGCGCCCATCGCGCGCAGCCGTGTGAGCGCTGCAGGCTCGCCCTTGTCGGTGAGGCCGCTCGCAATGCTACCAGGCAGGATTTGAGGTTCGAGCAGGATTGTAGCGTCGTTGAAATACACACGGTCTAAGTCGAGATCGAGGCGAGAATCATAGCTCCCGCTATTGATGCGCGAGGTGGCCACAACAGGCAGTTTGCTGGCGCCAAAGAATTTTAACTGTGGAAGAATCAGGCGCGCCGGCTTGGTGCTGGCGGGCAAAAATAGAAAGTCAATGTCCCCCCGCGCTATCAGGTCACGCTTGCGGATATCGCGCGATTGATTGGGGTTGGGGCGCGGCTGAAGCAGTTCCCGAACTTGTGGCGCAAAATCCACCGCTTTAGGATCGTATTCTACGGCGCCTAGTACTTGCCCTCCCAGCGAAAGAAAGGCGCTCTCAAAGGCGCGTGCACTGCGCTGGCCTTGCTCTGAGTTGGGGGTGAGCATAACGGCTCGCAGCCAGCCTTGCTCACGCGCGAAAGCTGCCGCGTCGATCGCTTCGTCTTCGGGGCGCAGGCCAAAGCGTAATAAGCCCTCTTGCGAGACGTTGCTATTGTCGGGGTCGTTGAGCGTTACGGCAGGGAATACGCGTTCAGTCTGCATCAGCTCTTGCACGCGTGTCTTGGTCAGAGGGCCGACAAAAGCACTGGCGCCCTCCTGGGCTGCGCGCTGCATGATGCTGCCGAGAGGCCCAGCGATATCGCTGCTGTCGTAGACCTGCACTTGGGCGATATTGCCTTCGTTTTGTGCCATGGCTGCCCGGTAGCCGGATTCAATCGCTCCGGAGACGGTGGCAAGGCGCCCTTGCTGCGGGAGTAATAGCGCGACTTTTTCTGTGTTGAAGCTTAAGTTCGGGAGATCTTGCAATAGTGCATCGGCAAAGCCCGATGCCGAGGCAGGGTGCTGAGCGTAGCGCTGGCGCCATGTTGAGAGGGCCTCATTGAGCTGGCCTTGGGTGCGAGAGCTGTCGTAGACCTGACGCAGTGCAACCCATCCTGCACCGTCGATAGGGGCCGCGCCGAACTGCACGGAAAGCGGCGTCGCGAGAAGCTGCCAAATAGCGTCTTGGTTTTGCGCGCGCACGGTGCTGGATAGAGACGGCAAGCGGTCAAACTCAAGCCGCGCAGCAAAAGCGATGGCCGGCTGTCCGCTGGACTCGCCAGCGCTGGCTCGCGCCACTAGTGCACGGGCTTGCAGTCCGGGCTCGGCAAAGGGAGGAAGGCCTTGGAGCAGACCTAGTGCCGCCGCCGCTTGGCCTTGTTGCAGAGCGATGCGCGCCTGGGCTAGGCGCTGGCTCCGCGCCAAGAGGGGGGGGTATTCCGCGACTCTTTGCATGGCCGCTGAGGCGGCGGCAGGGTTGCCAGCATCGAGATGGAGGTGGGCGCTGCGCAGTGCCAGGTCCGCGATAATGTTGGTATCTTCAGTCAGGCCCATTGTTTGGTCAAGATAGCGTGCTGCGGCCCCTGACTCGCCCTGGGCAATCAATGGCTGTACGTTTTGGAGTACGGTGCTCATAAAAGGCGCGGCGCGGCTTTCTTGCACGGTTTTGGGCGCACTTTGGCAGGCGGCGAGGAAGACGATGCTGAGCAATAAAAGACGTAATGGCATGGCTGTGCTGGGTTTACGTGTATAAACCTTCACTGTACCAAATTGTTTTCGAATAACCCATGAGCAATCACACAGGAGTGCTGTATGTTGTGGCTCTGCCCATTGGGCATGGCGATGATTTGAGCACCCGAGCACGTTCAGTATTGGCCAGTGTCGATATGGTCTATGCAGAGGACACGCGCCAGTGGCAGCGTTCAGCCTCGCACTGGGGACTCGCTACCGTCGCGTCTCGTTCGCTGCACGAACACAACGAAACCGCTCGTGCACAAGAAGTCTGCGCACTGGTCGCCAGTGGTAAGAGCGTGGCCTTGGTCTCAGACGCGGGCACGCCCTTGATTAGCGATCCTGGGTACCGTGTTGTGGCGCACGCACAGCAGCTAGGCCTGAGAGTCAGCCCCTTGCCGGGGGCTTGCGCTGCCGTGGCGGCGCTGAGCGTCAGTGGTATCGCCAGCGATCAGTTTGTGTTCTGTGGTTTCGCCCCCAGCACGGGCGCCGCGCGACGGCGTTGGCTGAGCGAGCGGGCGTCGTGGGTATCGACCCAGATTTATTACGAAGCCCCGCACCGCATTGTGGCGATGCTCGATGACATCGTGGGCTGTCATGGCGCGGCACGCGAGGTGACATTGTGCCGAGAGCTGACCAAGACCTATGAGACAGTACGCCGCGCTGAGGCCGCCGCGCTGCGAGAGTGGGTCTATAACGACACTCAGCAGCAGCGCGGTGAGATCGTCTTAGTTGTGGCGGGGGCCTCTGCACAAGTTGCCGAAGCCGCACAGTGGCAGGCCATCGCAGATGACCTGGCGCAACAGCTTCCTCCCAGTCACAGCGCGAAACTGGTCGCCAAGTGGTTTGATGTGAGCAAGCGTGAGGTGTACCAATATCTCCAGCGGTGAGTACGACGTGATACAGTCGCCTTAGAGCTTGCTAGACAGTCGCTGTGCCTTCGGGCATGGAGGAAAGTCCGGACTCCATAGGGCAGAGTGCCAGGTAACGCCTGGGGGGCGTGAGCCTACGGCTAGTGCAACAGAGAGCAGACCGCCTAAGCGCCAGAGCGAGTTCATCGCTGTGGCGACGGTAAGGGTGAAAGGGTGCGGTAAGAGCGCACCGCGTCGCTGGTAACAGTCGACGGCAGGTAAACCCCACTCGGAGCAAGACCAAATAGGGGAGCATTGGCGCGGCCCGCGTCGTTCCCGGGTAGGTTGCTTGAGCGCCGCGGTGACGCGTCGCCTAGAGGAATGACTGTCCACGACAGAATCCGGCTTATCGGCAAGCTCGCTTTTCCCCTCTTTTAACGCATGGTTTTGATATTCACTGTTGATAGTGATTATCAAGACCATGATTTATTAGAGGTTTTCATTTTTTTACAAAAATCAGGCACTTGACCGCCTTCCATGCTGTAACTATAGTGGGTGGGAAATTGTGGTGGCTTGTGGGTGGGCGTGGAAAAAGAGACAGTTTTGTTTCGGGGCGCAACCCACTTGAATCTCGATGCTAAAGGGCGCATGACGATGCCAACACGCTATCGCGACGCGCTGTTGGCGCAATGCGATGGGCAGTTAGTGTTGACGGTCAATCGTGATCGCCGCTTGGCACTGTATCCACTGCCGAAGTGGCGCCACTTTGAACGTCAACTGATGCAGTTGCCGGCATTTGACAAGCGAGCCGAAGGGCTGCGCCGTCTTTATGTGGGCTACGCACAAGAATTGGTCATGGATGGCGCGGGGCGTTTGCTGTTGCCAGCGGTGTTGCGCGAGGTGGTCCACATCGCGCGCAAAGTGGTGTTGCTGGGGCAGTTTGAAATTTTTGAAATTTGGCCCGAAAACGCGTGGGTGGAAGGCTTGGATGAGTTGTTTGCTATCGCTGGTGATGTCAGTGGCGATGCGCTATTTAGTCAGATTTTATTGTGAGTGCCATGACACATTTGAGCGTTTTGCGCCGCGAGTCGGTCGAGGCTTTACTTCGCGCGCCCAATGGGCTGTACGTCGATGGTACCTATGGGCGCGGTGGGCACTCGGGGCTGCTGCTGGAGGGGCTGGGGGAAGCAGGGCGCTTACTGGCCCTCGACCAGGATCCCGAAGCGCAGCGCAGCGCAGAACAGCACCAACACGATGGGCGTTTTCGCTTTGTGAGCGACAATTTTTGCGCGCTAGAGCAGCATGTTGAGCCAGAGAGTATTGATGGCTTGCTACTCGACCTCGGTATGTCTAGCCCGCAGATTGATGATGCAGCGCGGGGGTTTAGCTTTCGCTTTGATGGCCCATTGGATATGCGCATGGATCCTGAGCGGGGGCAGAGTGCTGCAGAGTACCTGCAGCAGGTCTCAGAGCAAGAGCTAGGACGAGTGCTGCGCGACTATGGTGAAGAGCGCTATTGGCGCCGTATCGCACGGGCCATTATCGAAGCCCGTGGCCGCATTACACGCACGAGCGAGCTAGTCGCTATTGTGAACGCCGCCAGCCCGCGCGCGACACCGGGCAAGCACCCCGCAACGCGCACTTTTCAGGCCCTGCGCATTGCGGTGAATCGCGAGCTGGATGTTCTGTCGACGATTTTAGAGGCCCTGCCGCGGCTATTGTGTCTCGGTGGGCGTGCGGCCATTATCAGTTTTCATTCGCTAGAAGATCGCTTGGTAAAGCGCGCCACGCGGCCAGACCCGGCAACGACGCGCCTGCCGCGGGGGCTTCCTGTGGCGCCGCCTGTGCAGTTGGCATTGCGCCAGTGCGGCAAAGTGATCAAGCCCAGCAGCACCGAAGCCCGCGATAATCCGCGCGCGCGCAGCGCCGTGCTACGCATATTGGAGCGCGTGGCATGAAGGCGGTGCTGGCTTTGTTGCTTTGCGCGGTGGCGGGATCGGCCCTAGCGGTGGTGATGTCCAAGCACGAGAGCCGTGCTTTATTTGTGCAGCTGCGCGAGCTAGAGCAGCACGTTGATGCGATGAATCTTGAGTGGAGCCAACTGCAGCTCGAATACGGCGCCTGGAGTACCCAGTCGCGTGTC
>CAKZUS010000315.1 GCA_937921805.1 uncultured Granulosicoccaceae bacterium | reverse complement strand
GCGTTGAGTCGGGCTTGTAGGATACCCAGGCTGGCACCGATGAGATCTGCGCTGGTATTCACCGAGTCTTTGAGTGCCAACAGGTCCCCATCGCACTCGATAGTCACGCGAGGAGAGAAATCCCCTCTGGCGAAATCACTCATGACCTCGCGGGTGTTATTGAGTGAGGCCTCGGTCTCTGCCAACAGCTCATTCAGGCTGTTGGCTGCGGCACCAATCTCATCATTGGTCTTCACATAGCAGCGCGTAGAGAAATCATTGTCACGAGCCACTTCATCAAGCGTTTTAGCGATAGAAGCAATGGGCTCAGAGATAGTACGGGCGGTACGCACGCCGATGATGACGCTCACCAAGAGCGAGATAGCCGCGAAGATGCTGGCAAATCGAACAATGCTATCGCGTAGCTCAAGGGTCTGTGCGAAGGCTTCTGAGGCATCTGTTTCGCTTAGGATGGCCCAGCGTAATCCCAGAAGAGAAATCGGGGCATAGGCAGAAATCACCTCGGCTCCGCTGTAGTCAGTAAAAGTCTCGACACCCGATTTTCCTAACAGCGCTTTGTCTACCCCGGGTGAGGTAATCGGAAGTAGGCCTACCGTAGTGCCGCGTGTGGCAATGACTTGCGCGGTCATCGCTGACACACCTGACTGGAGGATCTGCTTGATAAACTGCGGTTCGTTCTCTAGGAAACTCCGGCTCTCGCTGCGAAGCAGCTTGTCGTCGCCAACAAGATAGGTTTTCCCTGATTCGCCGAGGCCTTTCTTGCGCCACTTTTGCTCGTAGGTTGTGAGGTCATTGATTTTATCCAGCGGCATCTGGAAGATGAGTATCCCAACGCGCTCCCCATCTTGCAAAATGGGTGTGGCCATAAACGAAGCTGCCGCGTCGTAAGACGGGAGATAAGAGTCGAAGTCAACCAGCACCACCTCCGCTTTGTTGCCTAGTTGTATCGCCGCCTCAAATGCGCGCCCGATGCCGGTGTTGGCATAGGGGCCAGTTCTCAGTGAGGTGGCGAAGTCTAACTCTTTGTACACCGAGTACACGATGTCGCCGGTCTTGTCGTCGACAATGAAAATGTCGTAATAGCCAAACTGTTGCAAGTAGCTGCGCACGGAGGGGTGGTAGTTCTTATGCACGAAGTCGTACGTGCCGGCACTAGCGCTTTGGTTGAGTAGCTCTTTGCTGCCCAAGGGGTTTGGGTTGTCGACAATGTAATGTGTTTGGAGGGCTTTAGTCGTGGCAGACAAGCCTCTGAGCATTTTTGCCGTATCCGCGCTTTGGTCTGCGTTTTGTGCCTCAAATTCGTCTTGGAAGATCGAGTTGTAGTACTGACTCAAGCGGCCTTCTTCAGACAATGGGGCAATGTCTTGAAACGCAGAGCGAAAGGCTTTGGCTCCATCGATGACCGTGCGCCCAGCGGCAAAGCTCAGGATTTGGTCTGAGAGGCTTTGGAAATACGCTGATACGTCTTTTTGCATTGACTCTCGACGCCCCTCTAAGGCGCGAATGACCTCTTTTTCCAATGAGGCTTTGGCTGAGAAATAGGCGTTACCGCCAATTAGTAAACAGGCCGCGATCAGTGGAACGATCGAGAGACTGACAATGACAAGAGGAAGTTTGGTAGAAATGCGCATGGCAGATGTTGATCGTCCTTGAAACCTTCTCGGCCTAGCGGCGCCTAGGGGGGAGAGTCTGAATCAGAGAGTGCTAATTTGTGCACTAGCATTCAACAAATAATTATTTTTGGGAAAGAGTGAGATGAAAAGCCTCCTGATCGTCGCGCATGCCCCCTCGATGCGAACCCAGAGTCTGTTGGCATCACTGCATGCTGGAGCGCAACAAGAAGCCCATGATCAGGGAGTGAATGTTCACAGCACGCCAGCGCTGCAAACTCAGCCAGAGCAAGTGCTGGCGGCCGATGCGATGGCGTTGCTAACGCCCGAGAACTTGGGCTATATGAGTGGGGGGATGAAAGATTTTTTTGATCGCATTTACTACCCCTGTCTTGATGCCAAACAGGGGTTGCCGGTGGTGGCCGTAGTGCGAGCTGGCCATGATGGCACTGGCACATCGCGGGCGCTACAGAGCATCACGACAGGGCTGCGCTGGCGCTGGGTGCAGCCTGTCGTGGTGTGCCAAGGCGCGTGGCACGACGGGTTCTCAGAGCAGTGCTTTGATCTGGGGGCCGCGTTGGCTGCGGGGTTGGCGATGGGGATGTACTAGAGAAAGAATGTACTAGAGCCAGTCGCGCAAACGCATCCACGCCATCGCTAAGACCAGCGCCGGAGTACGCAGCGCCTGCCCGCCGGGAAAAGGACGGTGCGGGAGCCGGCACAGCAAATCGAAACGCTCAGCTTGACCGGCAATAGCCTCGGCCGCGAGTTGTCCTGCCATGGTGGTCATCGCCATGCCGTGTCCAGAAAAACCTTGCATAAACAATATATTGGGAGCCAGGCGGCCAAAGTGTGGCGCCCGGTTGAGCGTGATGCCCACATAGCCGCCCCAGACCTTGTCAATGCGCGCACTCTCGAGCTGCGGGAAGACCGTCGTCATGCGCCGGCGCATGTGCTCGCCCAGGTTGCTGGGGTCGAGGCCGGAGTAGCTCACGCCGCCGCCAAAGAGCAAGCGATTGTCGTGGCTGAGGCGAAAGTAATCCAATACAAACTGAATATCACACACTGAACTGCGTTGTGGCAGCAGCGCCGCCGCGCGCGCGCCCAGGGGTTCTGTGGCGGCAATATAGGTGGCGACGGGCATAATGCGACTGCGCAGGGGCTGGACATCAACCCCCTCAATGTTATCGAGATAGGCATTGGTGCAGAGCACGGCAAAGCGCGCGCGCACTGTCCCCGTTGGGGTGCGCACGGTGACGCGATCGTTCTGTGCAGTGATGCCGAGCACAGGGCTGTCGGTGTGTACATGAGCGCCCGCCTCTATGGCCGCTTGGGCCAGACCGAGGGTGTAATTGAGCGGGTGGAGATGGGCGCTGTTGGGGTCGACCAGCAAGCCCCGGTAGCGCTGGCTCTGCACATAGTCTTGCATGGCGTCGCCTTCGATCCAGTGTGGGTGCGTGTAGCCAAAATCTTCGGCCAATTCGCTCTGCCATGCCTGCAGGGCGCTGACATGGCGGGGCTTGATGGCCGCGTGCGCCATGCCTTCAGTGAGGTCGCAATCAATATGGTGCTGGGCCACGCGCGACTTCACTACACTCAGTGCCTCGGTGGTCAGGGCAAACGCGCGGCGCGCATCGGCGAGACCAAGCTGTTTTTTTAGCAGCGCCTCTTCGGCGGCGTAGCCGAAAATTAGCTGACCACCGCTGCGCCCCGAGGCGCCAAAACCCAGCTCTCGCGCTTCGAGTAGGCGAACGCTATAGCCGCGCTCGGCTAGGTGCAAGGCGCTGGAAAGACCGCTAAGGCCGCCCCCGATCACCACTACATCGCAGTGCTCGTCGCCGTCGAGTGCGGGGGTTGCTGGGGCGATATTGGCGCTGGCGCGGTACCAGCTATCGGGCAGTTGTTCAGAGCGTGCCGTGTTTCTCATGACTAAAGGTGCTGGTATCTCAGGATTTCTTCGTGACTCACAGGTGCCTGTACGGTGTCCCATTCATGGCGCCGGGTGAGCACAAAGTGGTGGATAAACTGATCGCTAAACACTGCTCGCAGCGGTGCTGAGGCCTCCAGTGCGTCCGCGGCGCGGGATAAGTCCGTAGCGAATTCTCGCGCTGCCAGACCGGCATTGCCACTGCTGCGCGCGGGTAGGGAGAGCGGCTTTTGCACTCCGTGCAGTGCTCCGGCGAGCATGGCGGCGGCGCAGAGATAGGGGTTGGCGTCGGCTCCGGCAACGCGGTGCTCGATACGGGCGCTGCCCTCACTGCCACGAGGAATGCGCAGCGCGACGGAGCGATTGTCATAGTCCCAACTGGGCGACAACGGGGCGTACATGTCGGGCGCGAGACGCTTGTAGGCATTCACGGTGGGGGCAAACAAAGCCATAGAGTCGTTCATCAGCGCCATCATTCCCGCCATCGCTTGCGCCATCAGCGGGTTGGGCTCGCCATCGTAACGAAACGCGTTGACGCCATCGCCGTCGATCATGCTCAGATGCAGGTGCAGTCCGGAGCCAGAGTCTTCGGCAAAGGGCTTGGCCATAAAGGTCGCATCCAGGCCGTGATGGCGCGCGACCTGGCGCACGATGTTTTTCAACAAGATAGCATCGTCGCAGGCGGCGATGATGTCTGCTTTGTGCTGTAAATTGACCTCGAACTGCGCGGGGGCGTATTCCCCAATCGCAGTGGTTGCCGGGATGTGTTGTGCCGCACAGTGTGCCGTGATGTCGTCCAGTATGCTGGCGTAGGTGTCGAGGTCCTCCAGCGAGTAGACTTGGGTATTGGCCTCGCGTTGTCCGGTGCGGGGCGAGAGAGGTTTTTGCAGTCTATCGCCGTCGCGCTGAGCATCGAGCAGATAAAATTCCAGCTCGACAGCGACCACAGGAGTCAGCCCTGTTTGCGTATACCAAGCGTCCAGCACCCGCTGTAGCTGATGCCTGGGATCGGCCCAAAACGGCGCGCCGTCACCGTCTTGCATGGTGAGGAGCATTTGCCCCCGCCCCGTCCTTGTAGCCGGTGTCAGGCGCTGCGCCAGTGCGCTACAAGGGAGATCACGGTCACCGGTAGACAGCCCAAGCCCGGTCGATTCGATGGTCGCTCCGGCATAGTCCAGGGCAAACACAGATGCAGGCAGGTAGACGCCTTTGGCTAAGACGCTGGGCAGCTGTGCGCCGTCAATGCGCTTGCCGCGAAGGCTGGCATTGAGGTCAGGGATCAGCAGGTCTACGCTTTGATAGGTGGGGGCAGTCATGGCGGCATGAGTGTTTAATATGTTGATCGATATTGTAGCGCTTGCCCGATGACTAAAGTCATTTTTTCAGCACGTGATGCGGGCTGTGCTTGCTAGTTGCCCTAATTTGCGTTAATTATATT
>CAKZUS010000314.1 GCA_937921805.1 uncultured Granulosicoccaceae bacterium | reverse complement strand
ATGGTGACAGTACTAGGGTCCACCCCACACACCTGCGCGACAGCACCTTGATCGATGGTCTGCATTTGATCGCCATTCCAAACATCGACGCCATCCTCGCGAACGTGAACCACACAATTGATTGGCTCCATGGTGGCATGGGCAAGGTAGGGAAACGAGTAGGTCGCGTCGAGCACCTGGTCTGCGGATTCAAGTGCGGCAGTTACGTCGCCCTCGCTGCGAGCAACTAGGCCAGACGTCGAGACAAGCTCGGTGTATTCCCGCTCGAGTTCACTGCTAGTGGCGCGGCTGGCCTTGCTCTGATCCCATTCTATTTGCAGTAGGTCACGACCTTTTTTGGCGGTCCAAAAATCAGCGGCCAAAACGGCCACAAAATTTGGCATGGCGATCACGTGCTGCACCCCTTTGAGTGCCAAGGCTGCTTTGTCATCAACCGACTGCACCGTAGCACCAAAGCGCGGAGCATGCGCCACCACAGCAGTGAGCATCCCGGGCAATTGCACGTCTTGCGTGTAAATAGCCGTACCGTCGGTCTTACCCACGTCTTTGCGCGGGATGATTTGGCCAATCAGTTTGAAATCTTTTGGATCTTTGAGCGGCAACGCATCCGCCTCAGGTACTGACTGCGCGGTAGCCGCCTCAGCCAGCTCACCAAAGCGCGCGCTTTTGCCGCTAGCGTGGCTGATCACCCCTTCGCTCACGCTGATCTCATCTGCTGGTACGCTCCAGCGCTCTGCAGCGGCAGCAACTAACATTGCTCTGGCCGCTGCTCCCGCTTGGCGCATCTGCATAAAGGAATTGGCAATGGCTGTGCTGCCACCAGTGCCTTGCATGCCGAACAACAAATTTTTGTATTTACCCGCATCCGCAGGCGCACTCTCGGCCACTACCTGCGACCAATCGGCATCTAGCTCCTCCGCGACCAATGTCGACAACCCGGTGTAGGCTCCCTGCCCCATTTCTAGGTGCTTGATCACTACAGTGACGGTGTCGTCGCTGCCAATGCGGACGAAGGCATTGGCCACGTGCTGGCTAACTTCAGCGCTTGCGGTGCTCGCAGCACGGGTGCCTTCAGGGGCAATGCCTATCGCGAGGCCCGCGCCACTGACTGCCACAAGCTTGAGGAATCCACGGCGTGTTGTGCCGCTGTTGTTTTGCGCAAAACGTTCAATTTTCATGATGTGCTCCTCAGGCCAGTTCGGTGGCTGCGTGTTTGATGGCAGCACGAACGCGCTGGTAAGTGGCACAGCGACAAAGATTTCCGCTCATGGCAGCATCAATTGCTGCATCGTCTGGGTTCGGGTTATCCCGCAGTAAAGCCGTGGCCGACATGATCTGCCCAGACTGGCAGTAACCGCACTGCACTACCGCTAGCTCTTCCCATGATTTGGCCACGACCGAACCGATCGCGTCGATGGCGTTGCCTTCGATAGTGGTGACGGATTTGCCTTCAGCCGCAGAGATGGGAAACGAGCAGCTGCGAATTGCTGCACCGTCGAGATGCACCGTGCAAGCACCACACTGGGCGATGCCGCAGCCGTACTTGGTGCCGGTGAAGCCGAGGTGATCGCGCAAAACCCACAGCAACGGGGTGTCAGGGCTGGCGTCGACGCTCTGCTGAGCGCCGTTAAGTGTGAATGTGATGGCCATAAGGGTTTCCTGTGCAAAAGGTCAGAGGGAGCCAAATTTGTCCCCATACCCTAATGGCGCAGCGCGAGGGACGTTAGTCCATTCCTCCGGATCACTTGCACAATTCTCCAGCACAATGGCAAAAAGCGACCTCTGGGTGCCATACTACGTGCCAAATCCACGGACACACCCACTATGCCCGAACACTTGGCCGAAGCGATCTTAAAGCTTACCCCGCGACAATCACCCGCTATTTCGGTGTCGCAGCCGCTGCCCGGCGTCACGCTTTTTACCAGCGATTGCTCCGTCACCCGCTGCCCCAATGTCTACGAACCCAGACTGTGTTTTATCGCGCGCGGACGCAAAACGGTTTTTGTGGGAGATAAGAGCTTCGCTTACGACAAAAACCATTACCTGCTGAACTCGATGACGATGCCGGTTGAGTTCGAGCTGGAGAAATCCGATCACGAGATTCCCTTCGTTGGTATGACGCTGGATTTAAACGATCAAATCTTGCGGCCCTTGCTCAGCGAGATGAGCAGTAGCCAAGTGGCACAAAGCGCCTACGGCGACACCGACACACTGCAATCCGCGCCTATGACCGAGCGATTGCATGAGGCCTTGCTGCGGTTGTTGCGTCTATCCGAAGACTCAGATGCCGCCTCCGTACTGGCAGAAGGTACGTGGCGCGAGATCTACTTCGAGGTATTGCGCGGCCCCAGTGGCAGGTTGCTGTACAACCGAGCGGCAAATGATTTCAGCGCCAATCGCATGGCCCCTGTAATTGACTATATCGATCAACACTTTGATCAAAAGCTGGATATCGACGCGATTGCCGCAATTGCCAACATGAGCCCATCGACCTTGCACGAGCACTTTAAGCAGGTGACGGCGCTATCACCGATGCAGTATCTGAAGAATCTGCGCCTACACCGGGCCCACGCAATGAT
>CAKZUS010000313.1 GCA_937921805.1 uncultured Granulosicoccaceae bacterium | reverse complement strand
CTGCGCCACTGATGCAGTGAACAGTCCCATGCCAAAGCAGAAGTTTCTATGCAGTGCCAAAGAAATAGAATTAAAAAAGGCGGCACCTCCGTGTGCCATAGCTCGAAGACTCCATGACTTCAAGCTATGATTCCATTGTATTGATACTTTATTCATAAGTGAATAGACATAATTCGAACGAGACTCGTTCCTAATGCGCACTAGAAAGATCAACACACTGCTTGCCGATATGTCGGTATTTGTTCAAGTCGCCGATCACGGTAGCTTTGCGGCGGCGGCCAGAGTTTTGGGGATGACGCCCTCTGCCCTGAGTCGACAGGTCTCTCGTTTGGAGGATGCGCTGTCGAACAAACTGCTGGAGCGCACCACTCGGCGCTTGTGCCTTACGGAGTTTGGCATTGAGGCCTATGCGGCCTGCCGACGGATGATCGATTCGGCGACAGAAGTCGTAGATCTGGCTCAGATGTCGCGCTCTACGCCACACGGAGTGCTGAGAGTGAGCGCCCCTAAAGCGTTTGGTAAGCAAGTGATTCACCCTTTGATGAGCGATTTTCTCAAGCTTTATCCTTTAGTCAACGTTCAGCTCATCATCACAGACAGGCTTGTTGACTGGGTGAGTGATCAGTTGGATCTGATCATCACCATCACTGACCAGCCGCGCGCTGGGTACGTCTCTCACCAACTGCTGGAAGTCAAACAGTGTTTGTGTGCTTCGCAGGCCTATCTCGACGCCCATGGAACGCCGCTGCACCCAGATGATCTTTTAAAGCACCAGTGCATCACTCTGGGCGAGTTAAGCGAAGACAACCGCTGGCTGTTTAGCCAAGGCGATGAGCATGTGCAAGTTTTAGGCAGCGGTCGATATAGCGTGAATCACACTGAGGCACGTCTCGATAGTGTCATGAGAGGCGATGGCATTGCAGCCTTTCCGGATTTTACTGCGCAAGCGGCGATTGATGATGGTCGCGTGGTGCAGTTACTAAAGGATTGGAATCTGGGCGCTGCTTACCGCGGGTTTGCCTACATTCAACACCCTCAAACCAAGTACGTTACTGCGAAGACTTCGCTATTTATTGAGTTTTTGACTCGGCATTTTCGAGGAGAAAACAACGCTGTAATCGTAGGTGGAAAAGAGACAGACTAGGCGCAGACGAATTCGTCGTGGTGAGCAATAGAGAATGTGGCATAGATATGGGCAAGTCATGTTGTCTTGACAACTTGTCTGATTTTAGTATGATCAGGTTATGGACAAGTCTGCACTAAACTTCGACTCCCCAGTACCGTTGTATCGACAGCTTGCTGACTTATTGCGCAGAGAAATCTCCGAAGGCCAACATGCAGTCGGAGATCGGATTGAGTCTGAGCATAGCCTAGCGCAGCGCCATACAGTGGGTCGCCCCACCGTGCGCCAAGCCACGGATATGCTGGTGCGCGAGGGCGTGCTGCAACGTCGACGCGGCGCAGGCACTTTTGTGCTGCCAACGACCGAGCGCGTGGATTTGTTCTCGCTTGTTGGCACGAGCGAAGCGCTGCGCGCGGTAGAGGCCCGCTGCGAATTACTCAGCCCCCCGACTTTACGTCATAACACGCCCATCGGCACCGCCTATGCGCTACAGCGCAAATACTCCGTGCAGGACGAAGTGCTGTTGCTGGAAGATATTTGGCTTGATGCCACGTTTTTTCCCCGACTTGAGCAGCATGAGTTGGCTGGACAATCGCTGTCGCGTTTGGTGCGTGAGGTCTATCACCGAGAGCCTGATCGGGCCGAACAGCGTTTTGCCATCGTTGATTCGGACCCGCTGATGGGTGCTGGACCGCTGCTGAGCGTGCATCGTCGGCTGCACTTTGGGGAGCATCTGGACAAGGTGCATGCCGTGTTGCTGTGCCGAACCGAGACATTTCAATTTACCCAAACCATTACCACCACGCGTCCTTAGGAGCGAGCTATGCAACATAGCGGTTATTTTAATCAGTTTGGCGGTGCTTTTATCCCAGAGATATTGGTGCCGACTTTTAACCAACTCGAAGCGGCTTATCTGCAAGCCAAGGACGACCCGCAGTTCTGGCAGGATTACGAAACCCTGATGTCGACGTACTCGTGTCGGGCGACGCCGATCACCTTTGCGCAAAATTTGACCGAGCACTTTGGCGGCGCCCAGATCTATATCAAGCGCGAAGACCTCAATCACACTGGAGCGCATAAAGCCAATAATGTCATGGGACAAGGCCTGATTACGCGCCGGATGGGCAAGCGCCGTGTGATCGCTGAGACGGGCGCAGGGCAGCACGGGGTCGCGACGGCGACGATGGCGGCCAAGTTCGGTTTCGATTGCACCATTTATATGGGGGCTGTAGATGTCGCACGTCAGCGACCGAACGTCTTCTGGATGGAGCAAATGGGAGCCGAAGTCATAGCGGTAGAAGATGGCAGCGCGACGCTCAAAGATGCCATCAACGAAGCTTTTCGGGACTGGGTAACTAATATGGATGACACCCATTACGTGTTGGGCACGGCTTGCGGCCCGTATCCGTTCCCAGAAATGGTGTGTTGGCTGCAGTCCATCATCGGCAAAGAGGCTCGCCAGCAAATGCTAGAGCGCGTCGGTAAATTACCCGAGCGGGTGTATGCCTGTGTGGGAGGCGGCTCGAACGCGATGGGGATTTTCAGCGGCTTTCTCGATGATAAAGAGGTCGAGTTGGTCGGGGTTGAAGCCGGCGGCCGAGGTCGAGGCATGGGGCACCATGCCGCACGACTGGCATACGACGACGCCAAAATAGGGGTGGCGCAAGGCTATAAGACCTATTTTCTGCAAAATGGAGATGGGCAAATGCAAGACACTCATAGCGTGTCGGCAGGTCTGGACTACGTTGGTGTGTCACCTATTTTGGCTGATCTCCACGAGCGCGGTGCGGCGCGCTTTGAAGCGGCCACCGACGATGAAGTCGTCGAGGCGATGCGATTAACCGTGCGCAAAGAAGGGCTGATTCCCGCTCTGGAGAGCTCGCACGCCTTTGTGCAGGCTTTCAAGGAAGCGCCGTCGATGGCGAGTACTGATGTGATATTGATCAACCAATCAGGGCGCGCTGACAAAGATATTTTCACTGTTGCGGACGCTATTGATGACCCGAAGTGGAAGCAGTTCATCATCAATAAAGCCGAGGAGTATCGCCGTGCTGACAACAGCATCGACAACACTGGAGACGACCATGCCTAGTCCCGCAGAGCAATTGCGCGAAACGCTACGCGCGCGGCGCGAACAAAAAGAACTGTTGCTGATGACCCATATTGTTTTGGGCTATCCCAATTTTGACGATTCTTTGTGCGTAGTCGAGTCGATGGTCAAAGACGGGGTCGATCTGATGGAGCTGCAAATTCCTTTCTCGGAACCCATGGCCGATGGTCCGGTGATATTGCGGGCCAATGCCCAGGCACTGGCAGCGGGTGCAACGACAGAGCAGTGCATGCGCTTTGCCGAGCGAGTGAGCGCGGAGTTTGATATTCCGTTTCTCTTTATGACGTACTACAACATCTTATTCGCTACAGGTGTCGAGCAGTTTGTCCGCACCATGGCAGAGGTCGGCATTCAGGGCGCGATTATTCCCGACTTGCCCCCAGAGGAGGGAGGGGAGTATCTCAGCGCGATGAAAACCCAAGGCCTGGCCCCGGTGCACATCTTTACTCCTAGTAGCAGCCCTGAACGCCTTCGTGAGCTGGCGCAGCACAGCGATGGCTTGGTGTATTGTGTTGCGCGTAAAGGCGTCACCGGCAAAGACACGGCGTTCTCTAGCGACTTGGATGCGTATCTTGCTCGCTGTCGAGAGAGTACCGATCTGCCACTGGCGTTGGGCTTTGGTGTGAAAAGCAAAGAAGATATGGATTTTCTGCGCGGGCGTGTTGATATCGCCGTCGTGGGTTCTGAGACGATTCGCGTGATGGAACAGCGCGGGGTCGGAGCTGTGAGCGCCTTTATTGAGGGATTAAATGCGAGGTAGGCATATAAATGACTCGCTAATTGAGCAAAGTGAGTCATTTATAATACATTTATGTCTCTGAAGTAACTATTTGAGAGCATCAATGCAAACCAAGCTATGGATAGCTGTCATGGCCTTAGGCCTGGGCAGCACAGCGCAGGCACAACGGGCTGTGATTCCCGGAGTAAGCTTTAACGGTCTGAATGTTGAGGTGGTCGTGCCTCGTGACGAGCAGACTAGCTTTAGGGGATCGTGGTCGGGGATTTCTGGTGATGGCTCCGTGGATTCGGATGCGCTGTCTGCTAATGCGAGTATCAAGCTCTCTCACCTCGGGGGCTTCGTCGATTATTACCCCACACCAGGGTCTGGGTTCTTCTTAACTGGCGGCTTGGTGCTCAATAACAATTCGCTGGAGTTTGTGGGCCGAACGCTTGCTGGCAATGCCACGACGACGGGCAATACGACCATTGCGACAGTGCCCGGTGACAGCAGCCTTACGGTGTCTCTGACAGGGGATACCAACACGGGTACTACCACCTTGGACTTCGATGGTGGAAGCTATATCATTGAGCCAGACGAGGTGTACGGGTCAGATGGGAAGTTTTATCTCGTCCATGCTGGCACACTCTACGAGTACAGTACGCGTGCTGCGGCAGAGGACGCTGTGACCACTGATGGGAGCCCGCCGGACGCCGAGCTGGATCCAGACACTGGAGATCCCAAAAGAGATACTGCCGCCAATTTCTTGAACGGCATCACCGAAGATGTTCGCATCAGAACGGACATCACTTGGGACAGCAATGTCGCGCCCTATGTTGGCATGGGATATCGAAACTACTTTGCCGAGCGCTGGGTCTTTAATGTCCAGGGCGGCATATTGTTAGCCAGCGGTCTTGATGCAGACGTTAGTGCGAACTGCGTGGGCGACAGCGCAAGTTGTAACATTGCCTCAGCAGAGATAAATACAGAAGTCGCGCAACTGCGTGCTGATATCGATGAAACACTCAGCGATCTACCTAGCTTTTGGCCTGTCTTGAGCATCGGCGTGGGCTTTACTTTCTAGTCGGCCCCGTCTGGCTACCGCGTCTAGCTACCTCGATAGGTGGAATATCCATACGGCGACACCAGCAGCGGCACGTGATAGTGCGAGCTGGTGTCGGCGATTCCAAAATCGAGGGCGACCACATCAATAAAAGGCGGTTCGGTCAGTTCGGTACCACGCGCGCGAAAATATTCCGCCACGTGAAATTTTAAACAAAAACTTCCGACTCGCATCGCCTCAGCGCTGAGCAGGGGGCCTTCTTGTACGCGACCGTCACTATTGAGTGTGGCGGAGCCAATACACTCTCCCTTGTCATCAAGCAAATCGACGCGCATTCCCGCAGCGGGGCAGCCGTTTGCGGTATCCAGGACATGGGTGGTTAAAGCCATACTTTCTCTCCCAAAAGCGGTATTCTTGCACGTCTATCACTTTGAGTTTGGCGCACGTGTACATTCTTTTTGGCAGTCCTCTGAATCGTAGTTTCCGAGTGGTATGGCTGCTCGAAGAGCTACAACTGCCTTTTCGTGTAGAGCCATTACAGCCTGGTAGCCCCGCTATGCTGGCAGTGAATCCCAGCGGTAAGGCCCCTGCGCTGATAGACGAAGCACACCCCCATCAGACCATCACGGACTCAGCGGCGATCTGCCAATATCTTGCCGATGTACACCAGTGGAGTGCATCGGCTGGATCGATAGAGCGCGCACAACAAGATGCCGCTTTGCATGGTGTGAACGACGAGATTGACGCAGTGTTATGGCAGCATGCCAAGCACCGATTTGTTTTGCCCGAGGCGCTGCGGGTGGTAGAGTCGCTACGACCTGCCTGTGAATATGAGTTAGACAAAGCCTGGGGAAACCTCGCTCGCTTGCTTGAGAAGCAGCCGTTTGTTGCCGGGGAGTCCATGTCTGTCGCCGATATCGTGGCTGGGCATTGCGCCGGCTGGGCGCAGCGAGAAGGCTTTGTGCTGCCGCAAGACGGGCCAGTGAATGAATATGTACAGCGCCTGTGGGAGCGACCGGCCTATCAGCGCGCTTTCGAACGTCGGGAGCTTTCACGATGACAGTCTTATCACTC
>CAKZUS010000312.1 GCA_937921805.1 uncultured Granulosicoccaceae bacterium | reverse complement strand
GGCGCAAGTGAAGTGCGTGCGTACATTAATATCTAGGCCTCACATCAACCCTAAATGCGGCTGCCAACAAAACCCCCCATCGGGAAAATACTGTTCCTCTTTGTGACTCATGTACGCCCCGATAAAGTGCTTTGCTACTTCCGCGACGATGGCATTGCCGTAACCGCGCAATCGTCCCACTCTTTGGGCAGGCTCATAAGCCAGCGGGAATGTGCTGGGTTCAACTGGCCTTGTTGCGCCTGCGTCGAATTCGAGCCATTGCGCTCGCTCCCAAAATCCATTGGTCGCACTTGCAGCGCCTGACCTGGAAGCCCGTTGCGCGGGTCGCTCGATATTTGGCCTGTTTTCCTGGCATCGTTCGCCCGAGGCGTGGCCCAAGGGGTGGGCGACGAAATAGAGCCGTTGGCGTAGATGCGGGGCACCGAACCCCGCAGCGCACAAATCAAGCGCCCCTGTGGTGTAGTCAGCGTCGTCCAAGTCAGTTTGTACAGCGTCGAGCCAAGCGCTTCCGCTGGGGCCTGCAACCTGCTCGCCAAAGATCGCGTCAGGGCGGCACTGCGATATAAGGCGGAACCACTCGGGCCAGAGGTGTCGATCATCCGCAAAGCCTGCTTTTTTTCCCGCAGAACTGAAGGGCTGGCAGGGGCATGATCCCGTCCATACGGGCCGATCATCCTGCCATCCTGCACCGGGTAGGGCGTGGCTCCACACCCCGATGCCTGCGAAAAAATGGCACTGTGTAAACCCGTCGAGATCATTTGCTGTGACATCTTCGATACTCCTTTCGTCTACATAGCCATGAGCGATATGGCCCGCTTTGATCAATGAGCGCAGCCAAGATGCTGCGAAGGGGTCGATTTCGTTGTAGTAAGCAGTCATACCCGCCCCGCTTCCGCACACTCCAAATACTCAAACTCAATACGATTAATGAGAGCATCGCGGGCGATTTGATAGTGCCCCGCCATCATCGCCACAAACTCTTCAGGCGAACACGACAACCCCTCCCGCTTGACTTCCTCCGGCGTGATCTCTGAGAGCCTCTCCGTACGCGTAGAGGTCACCGCTATGCGCCTCACCACCTGCGTTTCTTCTGATCCAGCCACAGGAAGCACCGCGTCCAGCACGTCTCCAGGCTTCAAATGGCTCCAGTCCAGGCGGCGGGTCACTGTCTTGGTTTTGGCTCGGATTGGCCCAGGCGTAAGGGCAAAGTTCATTTCGGTTTTTCGGGGCATCATCAGCTCCAAGCCTTTTGAATAAGGCCCCACACGTGCAAGCCAACCAGACAACAAACCATAATTGACGCGCAAAGCATAAAGAATGACGTGCACAGCCAAAACAGTTCAGTGGTCTTGTGCTCCCATGATTGCGGCGGTCGACTCGCTAAGTCAGTCACCAATTGCTGCGCACGGCTCAGGCCATCTAGATATCCTTGCCGGTAATCTTCACTGTCAGTTGAGTTGATCACGTAGGCTCCTTTTTAGTAATTGTGTTAGTTGCAACTGATTTCATTAGCTTTTTTCCAACACGCAAGAAAATTTCTCAAGCACCAATTCGGCATATCCCTTACCCAGTGATTTGTTTCAATTCAAACGCCGCGTGGTTCGCGGCCGTGATCGAACGGCTCAGCGGCAACTGATCAACGAAAAGCTTCTCAAAAGAGATTTCCATAGGCTGCAAAATCACAATCACCTTCCCGCCTTGGGTAACAGGTCCGCGCACAGGCAAAGTTGCTTCAACGATGTAGTCATCTTGGCCGAGCGCCATGAATACCCCGTCCAGGTAATACTTCATTCGCCCCCCCAGGTTGTCTGTATCGTAGTGGCGCCTGTTGGGGGGCATAAAGCCCTTGAGCACTTGCAGCGGGCCGCTGGGCGCGGCGCCTTGCTCCGCAATGGCCTGTATTGCTACCCAATAACCATGTTGCTTCGCCTGCTTCTTGTCAGCCTCGTTGTGCTGCCACTTTCCACGCGTGTTGGGCGAGAGTTTGGCGCTAGGCCACGGCATTTGCAGCACTAGGCGCGAGTTGCTCGACATGTCTTTCATTACCCTCTCCCCGCCTTTCGCTGGCGCCATAGCGCATCAGACTCCCAATCCCCAGCCATAATGGAGCCATACGGCAGTACACGATCAACTACCTCAGCTAGTCCAAAACGCTCCATCTGTTCGCGCACTTGTTCCGCATTTTTATAAGCGCTGGGCAGTTCTGTAACGTCGATTTTGCCACTGAAGAATCGCACATCTAGCCCTTGCGTTTCTCTCGCGAAAATCTCCTCTTCAGTGCCTTCTACCCGCGTTTTGTGCTTCGTTCTGGAATAGTTGCGCCCAGCGCCATGCGGGGCGAATCCTAGCGCGTCGTGATTGTTTTTCCCCTTCGTGATCAAAATAGGCTCTGCCATATTCATGGGGATCAGCGTCAGCCCCGTAGCATCGTGTGCCCAATCTTCATAGGCCGGTGTAGCGCCCTTGGCGTGCAAAAATTTGCCATCACGCTGAAAGACGAAATTGTGTTCGTTCCAGAAATTGTCCTTTTGCGCGCTGTAAAATTGGTTGCCTTGATGGATGGCTTCATGGTTTGCTTTAGTCCAGTCTCTGACAATTTGCAGAGCCTCCCAATAGGCTTCGCCTGTTTCGGTATCAAAATCTAGCCAAGGGTTGAGGCTTTCGGGACAAAGGTTCTTGCAATGTTTTTTTGCCGCTTTCCTGCCTTTTTTGTAGAGCACCGCTCCAAGTTTGCGTGATCCGTGGTGTGTCACTAAACAGCTCCGGCCCGTGCTCTCTCTGGTGCCAACGAAAGCAAAGTGATTCCCGTCGCCCTGAGTGCCCAAAAACCGCGCGGCGTGGTCACGGTCTTGCGCATCAAAAAACGGGTTCCGCTCCATGCGCGCCACTATCGAGCGGTCAAGCTGGAACCTTTGATCGCTCCTCCCTCCGGGTCCGAAATGGGTAATGTTGTGTACTGCGTCGAGCAATTCGCGGGGTCCACAGTCGTACTCTGACAACATGACCGAACAGCAAATGTCCGCTGAATGCATCGAGGGATGGATATAGTCAGACTCGACCACGCCACCCACTGGAATGATGCCTTTTGGCCCTGCGGGGCAAGCGTCAGGCATGACCGCCCCCCGAGTCACACCAGGGGTGCGCATCACCTCATCCATCGTCTCCGCTACGGCGCGCGCGTTCCTGCTCTCGTCATGCGAGAGGGGTTCTAAGGCCACAAAGTAATCAGCGCCTTTATCTTTGAGCGGCACCTTTTTCACAATTTCCTTTTGCACTTGCTCCACCACGCTCTGAATGGACTCACCGCCTTGCACTTTCGCTATGGCGTCTCTCATCCATGGCCCGCCCGTTAATCCTGCCTCTACTAACTGTGCTGCAATCGTTGGCATTACCCTCTCCCTGTTTTGGTGGTGTCTTCCAGAACGGAATCATTAGAGCTTCTCAGCTTGAGCGAATCGCCCACCACCTGCGTAATTTTGAGCATTTCGCCCTCCTTTCCGCCACGCTGCACGGTGAGGCATTTTGCGGTGTCTCCCACGAGTCGCGGTGGTTCCACTGGGTAGCCGTTCATTGCGTTTTCGGCCTCAAATATCCCAATGATCCGAGGTGGATAGGCGAAATTCTCGCGATTTCCCAGTGCCTTGTATCGGTTACAAAACTCCTTGGCAATAAAGGGCTCTTCCTTCAAGTCGCAATGGCAAAAGCGCAGCCAGCCGCCCATAGCAGACACAACGTGATGAATTTTCGGGTCGTCGAACACAACGGACTCATACGCACCGACCTTGCGCGCGCTGTGGTACACCTTCATCCATGCGCTGTCGGCAATGTCTCCTGGCTCTCCGTCTATCTGGCGCACGATGTCCGCTACACGGGGAAGGAACTGACCACGTGAGCTATCGCGCATGTGTTGCGTAACGGCCCTCTGCACGTCCACGTACTCGTAGTCCGACAGAGACAGCCAATACAGCTCTATCGTCGCCTCGCTTGGCTCTGGCTTGCTGTAATAGTCATAAATGGCGCTCATGAACTCTAGAAAAGCTTGGGCGTCGGCGTCTTTCATACTGTCTCTCCTTCAATCACGTTGGTTTGATCACTCGACGCTGCTCCAAAGAATCGCGCGGCAGAGCCTGGTTTCCAGTCCGACGCCTTGCCAAACCGTGAAGTGGTTTGTCCGGTGTGCGGGGTTTGTCGTGGTCGAGCAGTGGGCAACTCGTAGCTGTCCATGTAGTGCTCTTTCGGCCCGTAGAAAGTCACAGCCATCTTCACGTACTCAGTTCCCGTGTTGCCTGTGGCGTCGCACAGGACGCGGTAGCGCTTTGTCCCATCAATCAGCTCTTCAGGCTTCACGCCCTCAGCTACGCGCTTAGCGAATTGCTCTAAGGCCCCTTTGCGGTTGTTTGCGCCACCGCGCTTAGGGTATACGGCCCATGCCGTTTCAAAGGCCTCTAGCACCTCTTGCGGGATTGCCTTTTTTTGGCTTTTGGCTTTGGGTGTCGTTTCGACGTTTGGAGTGCTTGAACCGCACATATATGAAGTACCTTTAGGTACTTCTTTTAGGCTATAGGGTGTAGGAGGTGTCACCACTTGACCCTCACCACTTCCTCCCCACTTCCTCACCACTTGGGCCTCATCCACCTCCCCAAGTGCCCCGTTTTTGTTGGGTTTGCCCGGTCTCGGTTTATCCACCACTTGACCCTCACCACTTCCTCCCCACTTCGTCACCACTTTTTCTGAGACGGAAGAATCCGTATCGGCTAAAAGACAGGTGAAAACGAGGTTTCCATGGGCCTGCAACAACGCGGGCCTTTGCTCTGATGAACGGCACAGCTCCTCTACAGCGCGTTCAATTTGTCGGCGTGTTGGCTTTCCGTGGTCTCTACGTCCAGGCTTGGGTTCCACCTCCACAGCCTCGCTTAGCGATTGGTAGCTAATACGGAAGCGCTGGCCTGCTATACCCGTGGAAAAGTCCATCCGCCTTTTTATTGCCTGATAGAGCAATTGGTACAGGTGCGGCAATCCGGTTAGTGCGTCCTGCTCACGGTCATTGAGATAGAAATTAGCCATTGTCATCGCCCGCGCGGGTGACGTATGGCAAGTGCGCAATAAAGACTTTTTGCTTACTACGGTCCTCCACTAAGCGCGCGCGTACAAGCTCCCCTAGCAGTGCCTTAAGCTCCGCGTCTGCGGGGAGCCATGGCGGCCGCGTGCTGCCTCTTGCGGGTCTATATGCAATGCTGTTCGTTAATTGCCTGCGGCCCACTATGTAGGGGTCACCGACTAACCCGCTTTCAGGGTCAACCAGCTCGACCAGCTCCAGGTACAGCGTTTTGGCATGAGGCGACAGCCCACGCAGTGCGTGCAGCTCCTCGTCGTTGATAACGATCATGCTCTACGCCCCCTGCGTTCTTCCTGCTTTATGCTGGCGTCGTGCGCGGTGCGTAGATCGTTTAAGCGGTCTTGGAGCAACCAAATCGCGCGGTTAATATCATCCAAAGATATTTCCCAGTTGTCGTTTGATGTTGCTGAAAGAAGGGTTTCGACCAGACCGTGGAGTTGCTCGTGGCAACGGTCAAAATCGTCTTGGGGGTCGATATTGCGCGACTGGGCGCAGCTTGGGCATGTGTTACACATGTTTTTTTCCTGAACATTTAGTACTGCTATCGCCGACTTAGTGGGTCGGCGGGCTTCAACTACCGTGTTCAGACGGCGGGGCTTATTTCCCACAAGGGGTGTTGTATTAAGCCCTCTAGACCCGCCATAGAAATTGGCGTGCACCTTTTTACAGGCACAAAAAAACCGCAAGACTGACGGGCGCGGCTGGCCGCTGAACAAAGTAGTGAGTTCACTATAGTCCCGCAGGCTAGCAATTGTCAAGAAAATAGAACGTTCGGAGCAGATCGACAGTAAATCGGTGTAATCTACAGATTCTGTTTTTACATGGAGTTTGGATATGCAAGGGATACTGATCTTGGTTGTGTTGTCGGCTGCTTTTTTCTTCATTTTTTTAGATGACAAACCCTCTGATCCCGCACGCGCCGCGCTACCACCATACGTGGCACATGGCTGGGTATATCGTGTTCCAGGCCCAGGAGACAAAGGCCGGTACTTTGTCGCTGAT
>CAKZUS010000311.1 GCA_937921805.1 uncultured Granulosicoccaceae bacterium | reverse complement strand
CTGCTGTGACGCCAGCATGGCAGCAGGCGGTGTCGCGGGCTTTGAGCGTCTGCCTCTGGCTGGTGCCTTTGGCCGCAGGCCTGTGGGCGGCCTGGGAGGCGGTACAGGCATTTATTGCGCAGAAATATATCGGGGTGAATTTTGTGATCAACAGTGTCGTACTTATGGCGCTGGCATGGGGCATGATCAGCGTGGTGAAGGCCGTCGTGGAGCCGCAGCCCTGGCGACGCGCTCAGCGTGCCCTGGCTCGCGAGCAGGCGACATTGCCTAAGGTGTTGGCCAAGGCCGCGCATGTTGCGCAGCAACAGCGCCATGCTGCGCGTGAGGGCTTGGCTGAGCAGCTACAGTCGTGGCGTAGCAGTGGGCATTGGGTGGGCAATGAGTCCTTGGCTGCGAAGCGGGGCAGCGTGTTTCAGGACGCGACAGAGGCTGAGTCTCTGGACTTGGGCGGCCCCCGCGTCTAATAGCGCGATGGTGGCGGCGTGGCTGGTCGCGCCACTGGTATAGACGTCGTCGATCAAGACAATGCGTTGATCCCGGCAAGCGGGTTGTGCAATAAAGGCGCCCCGTACGTTGCGTTGGCGCTCTGCCATGCTCAGTCCGACTTGCGCGCGCGTGTTGCGCTGGCGCAACAAAAAATCGGGTGCAAAACGTTGCGCTAGGCCAGACCCGGCGGCGGCATGCTGGCACAGCCAGCGAACGTGGTCGATTCCTCGTGCGCTAAGTCGATGAAAGTGTGTCGGTATTGGAACGATCACTTGTTCCGAGGGAATATGTTGCGCCATATACTCGCCAAGCAAACTCGCCAACACCCACGAGGCGACACGAGAGTCCTCGAACTTACTGCCTACGACCCAGTTACGTAGCGGGGGCTGGTAGCTGAAAATAGCGGCGCTTCGCCACTGTGGCTGCAGACCGCGGTGTACGCGCAGGCCTTGTGCGCAAAGCCCTCGGCAGTGCCAGTGACCACAACAATCACAGCACGGAGGCATCCAAGGCAGGCTCGCATGACAGGGGGCGCATAATGGCGCGCGGGCAGAGGTAGGAGTTTGGCAAAGAGGGCAGATTTGCGGTATAAGTCGTCTCATGCTGGCCCAGATGCGCGTTGTTAGAGGAATTTTTTTACTGAATGTTGTGTTTTTGCCACTAAATCTGTGGTTTTTTGGCATCAGGCAGTTCCTCTTCTGCGTAAAGGCAGTTACACTTTGCAGTACAGCGCATGGCATCTTTGAGTGCTGTACACGAGATCAATGGAGATTTACCAATGAAGAAGTCTGTAATCGCGGTGTCTGTGCTGTCTGCAGCACTCGCTGCTTGCGGCACCATGTCCGACGCCAAACCCTGGGGTAACACCCTGGTCGACAGTAATGGCAACGGTGTTAAAGCCGCCTCTGGCTGCGTCATCTATGGCGGTGGCCCTGCTCAAGGTGATAGCTGTGGTGTTGTAGACACCCCTGCTCCAGCACCTGCTCCGGCTCCGGCCCCAGAGCCTGCTCCTGAGCCAACTCCTGAGCCACCAACTGAGCCGGTCTACGAGACCGTCACGATCAGTGGCAAAACCTTGTTTGCTTTCGACAGTGCAGAACTGAGCGCTGAAGGCCGAGCAGAGCTGAGCCGTGTTGCGTCTGAGCTGGGCGGCCTGTACGAAGTGAATGAAGTCATCGTTACCGGTCACACCGATAGCCTCGGCTCCGAAGCTTACAACCAGGGCCTGTCTGAGCGTCGCGCTGCAACGGTCAAGCACTACTTGATTGACAAGGGCGTGAAAAACGTCAGCAGCTTTGGCGCTGGCGAAACCCAGCCTGTTGCACCTAACGATACTCGCGCGAATCGTGCGCTGAATCGTCGTGTTGACATCAGAGTGGACGGCTCTCGCCGCACGTACTAGCTAATCGCAGTTTCTGCATAGCTTCTAAGAACGGGCGCACACGGCGCCCGTTCTTTTTACAGCCATCCGCGCTCAGCAAACGAGACGCATCGCCCGTCTGCGACGACAAGATGGTCGAGCACGCGCACGTCAATATGGCCTAGTGCCTGCACCAAGACCTTAGTGATATCTCTATCAGCCTGGCTAGGCTCTGCAACGCCAGAGGGATGATTGTGCGCAAAGATCACTGCCGCCGCGTTGTAGTCCAGCGCGCTGCGCAGCACCTCGCGCGGGTAGATATTGGCGCTGGCAATGCTGCCGCGAAAGAGTTCGTGCCAGTCAATCAGGCGATGGCGCTGATCGAGAAATAAACACCCAAATCGTTCGTGATTGAGGCCATCGAGCCGCGAGAGAATATAGTCGCGTGCTAGTTGTGGCTGATCGATGACTTTGCCCCGGCGTAGATTGGATTCGATATGGCGCCTGGATAGCTCAAGAATCGCTTGCAGCGCGGCATATTTGGCAGCGCCTAAACCTAAGCCCTGGCAAAATCGCTGTTGCGACGCATTCAGCAAGGGCGACAAACCGTTAAACTGCTGCAGGAGATGCTCCGCAAGATCGACAGCACTACGCCCAGAGGTGCCAGTGCGCAAGAAAATAGCGAGTAGCTCCGCGTCGCTGAGTGCTTGCGGGCCTTTGTTGAGTAGTTTTTCGCGCGGTCTCAGGTGATCGGGCCAATCTCGAATGGCGAGATGCGAGGTGTTGTCAGCCATGAGGACTCTTAATTGTGAAAAACACAGTGCCATAGTGCAACAAAAATGGCACAACTAACATGACGGTGTGGTCAGGATGGATACAGTCGTAGGTGCGCCGCTTCAAGGGCAGCGTATTGTGCTTGGTATTTGTGGCGGGGTGGCGGCGTATAAGACGCCAGAGCTTGCGCGTCGCTTGACCCAGGCGGGCGCGACAGTGCGGGTGATTTGTACGGCAGCCGCGACGGAATTTGTCGGGGCGATGAGCTTGCAAGCGGTCACTGGCACGGCGCCGCGCAGCGCGTTATTCGATGCTCAGGCCGAAGCCACGGGCATGGGCCACATAGAGCTAGCCAAGTGGGCGCAGCGAATTGTCATTGCCCCCGCCACGGCCCATTGCTTGGCGCGCTTGGCGCAGGGCTTTGCCGATGACTTGCTGAGCACCGTGTGTTTGGCCAGTACGGCGCCACTGTGGATTGCCCCAGCCATGAACCAAGCCATGTGGGCGCACGCCGCGACCCAGGCCAATGTCGAGACGCTTCGCCAGCGCGGAGCGCACTGGCTGGGACCGGCGGTGGGAGAGCAAGCCTGCGGTGACGTAGGGGCAGGGCGCATGCTAGAGCCGCATGATATTGTCGCGGCCCTTGCGGCTGCGCAGCAGGCGAGGGCTCCTGCTCCCCCAAGATTGTTGGGAGTGGCGGTCACGGTCACAGCGGGACCCACGCAAGAGGCGATTGATCCCGTTCGCTATCTCAGTAACCATAGCT
>CAKZUS010000310.1 GCA_937921805.1 uncultured Granulosicoccaceae bacterium | reverse complement strand
ACTAAGGCGTGTGTGAGGGCGGTGAACAGGCCTTCTTTGTCTTTAAAATGGTGATAGAAGGCACCAATAGACTGCTCGGCGTGTTGGATAATGTCCTTGATAGTGGTCGCGTTGTAACCACGATCAGCGAATAAACTCATTGCCGCAATGAGAAAACGCTCTTGGGTCTGTGCGCTACGAGATTGTTTCGTAACACGGCGCCCTTTGCGGTCTGCGAATAGTGCTGCTGCGTTCATATTGTCGTCTCTCCCTAGTTTACTGCGCCTGTGAGGCGTGGCTTCCTGCCAAATCCATGCGTGTCGCCGGTGCGGCACGCATTGGTAGAACATGCGGTTCGTCAAAAAGTCTGTGACAGGTGTCACGCTTAGCGGCAGCGAATTTTAATACTGAAATGCTGCTTTTAAAAAATTATAGTCCAGTATTTAAATTCTGAAGAGCTAATGACTATCTGCTGAATATTTTAGTGTTTTTTTGCGCTGATGGCGTGAATTTATAGTGAAGGCGTCATGATTCTGAAGTGCCTGTTCCTTTCTTATAACACTTCAAAAAGACCGGCGGCACCCATGCCCCCGCCAACGCACATCGTGCATACGACGTATTGCACGCCACGTCGTCGCCCTTCGATCAGGGCGTGCCCGACCATGCGTGCACCAGACATGCCATAGGGGTGTCCGATGGAGATGGCGCCGCCGTTGACATTGAGCTTGTCATTGTCAATGGCGAGCGTGTCGCGGCAATACAAGACCTGTACAGCGAAGGCTTCGTTCAGCTCCCACAGCCCAATGTCGTCGATGCTCAGCCCGTGCTGCGCCAGCAACTTGGGCACGGCAAAGACCGGACCAATGCCCATTTCGTCGGGCGCGCACCCTGCGACGGCCATGCCGACATAGCGCCCCAGCGGAGCGAGACCACGTCGCTGGGCCTCTTGCGCTTCCATGAGTACGCAGGCGCTGGCGCCATCGGAAAGCTGACTGGAATTGCCTGCAGTAATGCACTGGCCTTGCGCCAGGCACAGTCCATCGCGAAACACGGGCTGCAAGGCTTGCAGTCCTTCGAGGGTCGTGCTGGGGCGATTGCCCTGGTCTTGCTCTAGTGTGATATCAGCGGCGTGTGTGCTGCCGCTGGCTTTGTCGAACACTTGCATGCGTGTGCTGAAGGGGACGATCTCGTCGGCAAAGCGCCCGGCTGCTTGGGCCGCTGCGGTGCGGGCCTGAGACTGCAGGGCATAGGCGTCTTGCGCGGCGCGGTCGATGCCATAGCGTAGGGCGACGGTTTCTGCCGTCTCTAGCATGGACATATACAGAGCAGGTTCGCTCACTTGCAGGGCGGGGTCTTGTGCGCGGTAGGTGTTGAGATGCTCGTTTTGCACCAGGCTAATAGACTCGACGCCGCCGCCGATGGCGATGCGCATGCCGTCGACGATAATCTGCTTGGCCGCCGTTGCGATAGCCATCAGGCCGCTGGCGCATTGACGATCTACAGACATACCCGCCACCGAAGCAGGAAGCCCCGCGCGTAGGGCGCTTTGGCGGGCGATATTGGTGCCGGTGCTACCTTGCTGCAGCGCTGCACCGAGAATCACGTCATCGACGTCCTGCGGCGCCACACCGGAGCGCTCTAGGGCGTGAGTGATCGCATGTCCGGCAAGGGCTTGCGCCGAGGTGTCATTGAACGCGCCGCGATAGGCTTTGCCAATGGGAGTGCGGGCCGTAGAGACAATGACTGCGCTGCGCATACTACTCAATCCAATGAAAAAGATACCTGCATGCTAGCACTCCCGTGAGGGTCGAGTCGCGCGGCGCCAGGGGTAGATTTCGCGGCTCCAGCGCTGCAGGGCGGCTGCCGCTTCTTGCGGATCACCTTGGGCGTATAGCGCGGCTTGGATTTGCAGGGCCAAAGTGCTGTGAGGGCGCTGCGGGGCGTGCGTGGCGGTGCAACGCTCAATGAAGGCACTGATCGGCTCTGCGGCATCGCGCTGTAGGCCGTGGCGTGCGGCGCGGCGCTCAAAATTTTGCATGGCGCGGCGCAACGGGTCTCGATGGCGTTTTGGGCGGCGATGCGCCCACACAGCAACGCCTCCCAGTAGGGCAAACAGCATCAAAACAGCCACGATCACTCCCGTCCAAATCTGGGGAGTGAGCTGCCCCAGCAAGCGTTCGAGTAATTGTTTTTGTTTGGTCTGATCAAACCCTGCGACCCAGACATTCCAGCGATGTTCGGCCCACTCTAAAGCGCTGAACATGGCGATCTCGCTATCGGGCCTTTCACGCCCCTCTCGCACGGCGCTAATGCGCTCGACGGGTGCGGCGAGTGGAACTGAGTCTGTCGGATCAAAACGCTGCCAGGCGCCGTCGATCCAGGATTCGACCCAGACATGGGCGTCGCTCTGGCGCACCACTAAGTGCCCGCCCAGGGCATTGAGGCTGCCGCCCCGGTATCCGCCGACCAGACGTGTAGGGATGCCGGCGCTGCGCAAAATAAAGGCGCTAGCGCTGGCGAAATGCGCGCAAAAGCCTTGTTTGCTTTCAAACCATAGGGCATCCATGGCATGGCTGCGCGGTAGGAGAGTGGGAGTCAGCGTATAGCCATAGCCGCCGCTGGCGAGGTGGGCCTGCAATGCGGCGACAAAGCTGGCGTCGTCGCGGTGCTGCGCGCGCAGGCTACGGGCAAAAGTCTGTAGGCGGGGGTTTTCCCCAGCAGGGAGCGCCAAATTATGGCGATAGTCAAAGTAATCTAACTGCTCTCCCACGTGGTGGTAACTCTGCACGGAATACAACAGGGGACTATTAACCGGTGCTGCGGCACGCAGAGTGCGCGCGCTAGTGCTGACGATATCGCCCTCGGCGATGGGATAGTCGAGCGCATAGAGCCAGGACTCGCTGCTCGGGGCCATTAAGACTTCGTATTGGTACGCCAAGACGGCGCTGTCGGGAAGGGGCTGGGAGCTTTGCTCCTCGGAGCGCGCAGCGCGCCAGCCGCCATCTATCCAGGTTTCATATACCAGCCCGCGCCAGTAGCGCTGCTGCACGGCCGGTGCTGGGCCGTCGAAGCTGACACGAAATGCGACCTCATTGGACTGAATCAGCTCGGCAATATCTCCAGGGCGTACAAAGTCGGAGATGCCCGTGCGGGCGATGCTCGGGGCGTGACGCGCCCACAAAGGGTCAATGCGCGGGAATAACACAAACAACACCAGCACCAATGGCGCCGCCTGGGCCAATAAGCCCAGCGCCGTGCGCACGGCGCGGACATAGTCGGGCTGCGTTTGGTGCATGATCACCAAATTGACCGTCAAGGCCCCGCAACACAGCCCTGCATAGATGCCTGCATAAATCGAGCTATTAAACAGCAGCGATACCGCCACCAGCGAGTAGCCCATCAGCACGATAATGTAGAGATCACGGTGAGCGCGCAGCTCGAGCAGTTTGAAGGCATAGGTCATCGCCAACATCGAGATGGCTAGGGTCGCGATGCCAGCGCTCCCCCATTGCAGCAGCGGCAGCGTCGTGGACAACACCAGAGCGATGCGCATGATGGTACGAGGCGCCGCCCAGCGACGGCAATAGATTTGCCAAGACCACAGCGCGCACAGGGCTACCAACACGGGAATCCAATAGTGCAGCGATACCAAGGGCAGCGCGACCAAGGGCGTCAGAACGAGTGAAGCTAGTATCGTTTCGCGATTCACTGATAGCTCCTCACTGATAGCTCCCGAGGGCGTCGAGGCAGCGCTCGCGATGGGCGTCATCACACCCTTCAGGCATGTCGTAGCCGGGGAGACGCAGTGCAAAGGGACGCTGTTCGCGATGGAGTTGCAGTACCCAGTGCGTGAGCACGGATAAGCGATGCTCGATATCGCCATCGACGCTGGCCAGATCGAGCATGATGGTGCTGTGTGCTTGCGACTCGCCTTGTTGCACCCAGAGCTCGCCACTGCGCGCATAGGCGCGCCAGAGCACTTGGCGCGGCCGATCACCATCGTGATAAGCGCGCAAATCGACCAGCCCATCGCCCTCGTTGCGGACCGTGCCCTGATCACTATCCTCGTGTTCCTCGCTGCGCAGCGGCCCGTCGATGGGGTTGGGGTAGACCAGGCCTTGGGCTTGCAGATCTAGCCATGACCAGACCTGGTAGAGGCCCAGCGGGTAGGTTGAGACGACTTTTATCCGTCCCGGCGCACAGGGGCCGCGCTGGGACGTGGGCACACTCAAAACGGCGTTGGTGCTGCCTGTGACATCGACCTGCGTTTGTGCCTGCGGCCAGATCAGCTGTACGGACTGCGCCACGTTCTCAAGATGCACAATAAAGCGCAATGGCTCACCCGCAAAGGCACGCGGTGAGGTGCTGAGGCTGAGCTGCAGCCCCGCAAGATTGAGATAGCTGTGCAGCATGGAGACCAGCCCTAGCGCGATGAGGGTGTAGGCCACTCCCTGGGTGAGGCTGGACTGGAAGTTGATCCCCGCCACCAGAATCAGAAAAGTGATCAAGATGGCGCCAAAACCCGCACGGCTGGGGAAGATAAAGAGATTGCGCGTGTGTAAGCGATATTGTGTTGCCGCCGGGATGCGGGTGGTGATCCAGCGCTGCCAGCGCGCCGACTTAGCCGTGAACATCGACGCTGCGCAGGCGCTCAACAATGGCTTCGGCGTCGCTGTGCTCACGGCGCAGGCGGTGTACGGCCACGGCGCCGAGCACGGCGTGTATATCCTCGGGAATCACGTGACTACGTTGCTCTTGCAGCGCCCAGGCCTTGGCGGCACGTAATAATGCCAGTCCCGCGCGCGGCGAGAGACCCGGCGCCAGGGCAGCATCGTCGCGGCTATGCTGCAGTAGGCGCTGCACGTAGTCGATCAGCGCGGCGCTGGCGCTGACTTGCTGTACCGCCTGCTGTGCCAGGCGCAGTTGTGCGAGAGAGAGCTGTGGGCTGATCTGCGAGAGCAAGCTGCGCTGATCGCCGCCACTGAGCAGCTGGCGCTCAACCTCCGCATGGGGATAGCCCATCTGCACTCGTAACAAAAAGCGATCGAGCTGGGACTCGGGTAGGGCAAATGTCCCTGATTGAAAACTGGGATTTTGGGTGGCGATAACAAAAAACGGCTCTGGTAGGGTATGCGAGCGCCCCTCAATGCTCACTTGTTGTTCTTCCATCGCCTCCAGCAAGGCGCTTTGGGATTTGGGCGGGGCGCGATTAATCTCGTCGGCGAGTAGCACCTGCGTGAATACCGCACCGGGTACAAAGCGAAACTCACCGCGCTCGCGATCAAAGATTGAGGCCCCTAGAATGTCACTGGGGAGCAAGTCGCTGGTGAACTGCACGCGCGCATACTCCAGGCCCATAACGCGCGCGAGCGCGTGCGACAGCAAGGTCTTGCCCATGCCAGGGAGATCCTCAATCAGCAGGTGCCCGCCCGCAAGCAAGCACGCCGTCGCTAGACGCACGGTCTCGGGTTTGCCCAGAATCACAGACTCTAGCGCCTCGCGCGCGCGTTCCAGAGCGAGATGGATGTCGTGATGGGGGGCAATACTGGGTTCTAAAGCAACAGTTTTGAGCATCACTGAATGGATCAGGGGAGTTGTGGAGGGGTAGCGGCCGATCTTAATCGTTCTGTATTGTGGCTTTACGCACGCCATTCATAGAAGCGGCGCGACAAAGCCTCTACTATTAACACTGAATTTGTCACCCTTCTACGCTCTATGCTGCATCGCTTTTGTCTTGTGCTCTGCTGCCTCGCCGCCGCCTCTTGCGCTAATCTCAACCCTTCGACCACGGCGAACACGGATCCCAACGCGGGGGGGCTGAATGCTGCCGAGCAGGTGCTGCTCCCCGCACAGTCTCTAGCATTGGTCGAGCGCTCGACCAGCAACGCCGAAGTCTATGCCTTGTGGGAGCGCGCCGAACAGGCATTCGAAACGAGCGACTATCGTGGCGCTGTGGATCTACTCGGGCGGGCGCTGGAGCTCGATGCCCGCGAAGCGGCCGTATTGAGCCGCTACGCCGAAGCGCAGTTGCGCCTGGGAGACTTTGCCAAAGGAGAGCAGGCGGCGATGAGCAGCAACCGTTACGCCGGTAGTGACCGGGCGCTGCGCTATCGCAACTGGAGCATGGTGCACTACGCCCGCGAGTCGCGCGGCAACACCGTGGGGGCCAAAGAAGCCCTGCGGCGTCTGCAATTGCTCAATTCTTAGCGCGCTCTTTTCCCGCCCCCCGATGGGGCGTTGTCGTGTACAGTGCCCAGATCTTTGTCCGCCACTGACTTGTACGATCATGACTAGCGCTGCTTTGCTATTGGGGCACGACGGTCCCTTCGCTCAGGCACTCGATCGCTTTGCTCCCCGCGAGGAGCAGCAAATTCTTGCCGAGGCGGTAGAGACAGCCCTCAGCGAGAGCAGTGTGCTCGTGGGCGAAGCCGGTACGGGGGTGGGCAAGACGTTTGCCTATTTGGTACCGGCAGTACTAAGCGGTGGGCGCACTCTGATTTCCACGGGCACGCGCCACCTACAAGACCAATTGTTTCGCAAAGACCTGCCGCTGGTGTGTCAAGCACTGGGGCGTCGGCCCCGCTTGGCCTTGCTCAAAGGGCGGGCCAATTACTTGTGCAAAGGGCGCCTGGCTATGGCCGCGCAGAACCCCACGCTGCGTACGCCAGAGCTGCAACAGCAGCTGCGCGCTGTCGAAGCCTGGGCGCTGCGTACCCGCAGTGGAGATATCAGCGAATGCTCGGCCCTGCCTGAAGACGCCGAAGTGTGGCCGCACGTCGTGTCGCAAGAGGATTTTTGTCGCCAGCATGAGCACGACGACATAGAGGGTTGCTTCGTGACCCTGGCGCGGCGCACGGCGCAGGAAGCCGAGCTAGTGGTCGTCAATCATCACTTGCTGTGCGCCGACATGGCCCTCAAAGACGAAGGCTTTGGCGAGATTCTCCCCAATGCCGATGCGCTGATTATCGACGAGGCCCACCAGATTCCCGATGTGGCGAGTCAGTTTTTTGGGCACCGAATCAGTACGCGCCACCTACAAGAGCTCAGTCGCGACATTATCGGTGCGCAACTCTCCGAAGCGCCCGACGCCATGTCGCTGCGCGCTGACGCCGAGCGCCTAGAGCTACTGCTCAAGCAATTGCGCTTGGCGATGGGAGAAGGGCAGCGCCGCGAGGCCTGGCAAGGCATGGTGGCCCAGACCCGCACCGAAATGCTGGCGCTGCGCCAACTGCTAGAACAACTGGCCGAGGCACTGACCGTTAACGCAGGGCGGGGCAAACAGCTTGATGCCTGCCAGCGGCGCTTAGACTCGCACAAAGCGCTGTTGGAGCGTTTTTTAGACAGCGATGACCAAGATATCCGGTGGTTTGAGACCTATCGCAGCGGCTTTGCGCTAAACGTGACCCCCCTGCAGGTCAGCGCGGCGTTTCGTCGGGCGCTGACGAGTTTGCCTGCAGCGTGGGTGTTTGTGTCGGCGACGCTGTCTATCGGGGGCGATTTTGCGCATTTTCGCGCTCAGCTAGGCCTGGATGACTTAGAAAATATCAGCGAATGCCAGCTCGATAGCCCCTTTGATTACGCCCGCAATGCGACCCTGTTTGTGCCGTCATCGCTCCCCGCGCCCCAGCATCCTGATTATCTAGAACAGATGCTGGCCCTGGCGCGTCCGGTGATTGATGCGGCGGGCGGGCGTAGCTTTGTGCTCTTTACGAGTCATCGGGCCTTGGATTACGCCGCCGCATTGTGGCGCGAGCACTTGCCCTATCCGTTGTTTGTGCAAGGGGATCGAAGCAAGGCCGATTTGATTGAGGCCTTTCGCGAAGCCGGTAATGGGGTTCTGCTCGGAACTAGCAGTTTCTGGGAAGGCGTAGACGTGCGAGGCGAGGCGCTGTCGTGCGTGATTATCGACCGCCTGCCTTTTGCCTCGCCCGGCGACCCCGTATTGCAGGCGCGCATTGAGTCGATTCGCGAAGCGGGCGGGAATGCCTTTTTTGACTACCAACTGCCGCAGGCTATTGTGGCACTCAAGCAAGGCGTGGGGCGGCTGATCCGCGACCACGACGATCGGGGCGTGCTGATGCTGTGCGATCCACGTACGATTGACAAGCCCTATGGGCGCTCTTTTGTGCATGCCTTGCCGCCGATGCGCCGCACGCGACGACTCGACGTTGTGCAACATTTTTTTGCTGGAACCCTTGAAGATGCCATCCGCGATCATCGCTCTTGAAACGGCCACTGAGCAGGCCAGTGTCGCTGTGTACTACGACGGCGAAGTACTGCTGAGCGATATGTTTGCCTCGCGCGAGGCCGCCGCGCGAGTGCTGGATGAGACGCAAATCCTATTGCACAAAGCGGGGCTGTCGCGCCAGCAACTCGACGCTGTGGCCGTCGGGCGGGGGCCGGGTAGCTTTACCGGGGTGCGGGTGGCGATTGCCTTGGCGCAGGGGTTGGGATTGGGGTTGGATATTCCGGTTGTGCCGGTCTCGACACTGTCGGCAACGGCGCGCGTCGCAGCCGATGAGCACGGCGATGGACAGTACGCGGTGGCGCTAGATGCGCGGCAGAATGAAATCTACTTCGCGGCCTATCGGGTTCATGGGGATGTGCTTGAGTCGATGAGCGAGGAGAGCTTGATGGCTCCCGAGGCCTTATCGCTCGATGCAGCGCGGTATCAGGACTATCTCGGCGTGGGACACGCTTGGCCGCGTTATACCGCGCAGCTTCCGCCGAATCGTTTCGAAGGGCATCACCTGCCCCACGCCGGGGCGACAGCGGTGCTGGGGCAGCAGTTGTTGCAGCGTGGGCATAGTGTGGCGGCTGATGCGCTACAGCCCGTATATCTGCGCAATAAAGTTGCTCAAACTATTGCTGAGAGAGCGCGCGCGCTCTTAGGCCAGTAAGCGCAGCAAGCCGATAGTGCTAATACCCACCAGCACTGCACCGACTACGCGATAGAACAGACGGCTGTCGCCTTCTTGCAAAAAGGCATACGCCCGCATACCCAGCAGATGCCCGAGTGTCGCGCAGGGGAGGAGCCACAATTGATGGCGGAGCTGCATGTCGACGCCGACCGCCACAAAGCTCAGCAGCTTGATCAACACCAAAATAAACCACAGCACAAACAAAGTATCGCGCAACTGCGCCCGAGAGACGTGCTGGCTATACACCGCGACAATCAGCGGCGCGCCCGTGAGCGAGGTGCCGCTAGCGTAGCCCCCGAGTGCAAGAAATACCCGATCTAGCCATACGCTCTGGCTGCGAAAGGGGCGGTCGGTGACGTAACTCAGGCCGTAGATCAAAATAATCGCAAAGATCATCCCGCTGAGCCATTCGGGCGACATGGTGAGCAGCCCGACCACGCCAAGCAGCTTGGGGACTAAGAGCCATTGCATCGACTGGCGCAGATAGGCCCAGTCGATGCTCTTGCTCTGCCAGTGCCTACGCTGGCCGCTGCGCAGCGCTCTCCAGAGCGGGCTGCCGTAGGTGATCCACAGCGAAAACACCAACAAGTGCACCGCCATGCTCGGCAGAAACAGCAAGGGCTGATTCGCGACGAGCAATAGCAGTGGGAGCGACAGCGCTGTGCCGCCAAACCCCAGCCCCGAGCGCACGAAGCCACTCCATACGAAGATGGCGCCGATGATCGCAAGTTGAAGAAAGCTGAGATCTTCCATGGGGAACAGGTGTCGTTTTTATGGTCGTGTGTAGGAATGAGGGGACGCTGCACTGAGAGTCAAGAATCAAGAATCAAGACTCGCTAATGCGAGTGCCTGCTCAGCAGAAAATACTCTGAATCTCCGCCTGTAGGGCATTGAACTCACCGCGCATCAAAGCCAGTTCAGCGTCTGCAATGGCGCGCGCATCGGTGTCGTCTTCGAGCTGGTCAAGCAGCGCGTCAGCGTATTTCAGGCCATACAAGACCAAGCTCTGATCGAGCTGAAACTGCAAACGCTCACGCCAGTCCAGGGCCAAACGCTGTACGGTTTTGCCCGCTTGCAGGTGCTGGCGTACTTCGTCGGCGTCCAGGGCGTGTTTGCGCAAACGCACGACACTGCCGTCATTGTCGTCTTGGAGCACGGCTGCATCGCCCAGCTCCCAATTGGGCAAGGGCATGTCGCGTACCCAATCGTCCATGGGGGAGCGCACCGGCACCAGGGGCGCAACGGGGAGACTCGGGGTGCATTGGCGCAGCAGACTCAACGCGGCATCGCAGCGGCGCGCATTGGCGCTGTCGATCCACAGCGCGTTGAGGCGCGGGGCGATGATCAAGCGGGTGTGGCTGCGGCGTACAAACGCACGTGGCAGTAGCTCTTGGGTGATCTGCTCTTTGAGTTCTTTGCGTTCCTTGCCGCCAATATGGCGCGCCTCAGTAGCCTCGACGTGGTCGCAGTGTTCTTGTACTGCGTCATTGACCACGCTGGCGGGCAACATGCGCTGCAGATGCCCCAGGCTCAGCATGACCAAGTCTTGGGAGCCGTAGGCCAGTCGCTCATCTCCAGGAACGGGAGTGATCCAGCCCAGTGCCTCTGGGCTGTGGCTAGGGCACTCGCCCAGGCGATGCGGCTCTAGGGCCTCTTCGAGTCCGTCGAGTAGATCGGGACAGTCTTCGGTGAAGCGATAAGGAGAGAGGTTGCGAAACCAAAACATACCAACAGAATCTCGGTTAAATAAAGTAAGCGGAATAGCCCATGTGCAGCGCGACGATAAACAAAAAAGCACTGAAGGCACGCTTGAGCCGCGCCGTGGGCCAACTGTGCGCTAGGCGCGCGCCCAAGGGAGCGGTGAGTATGGCCACTACGGTTATGCCCAGTAAGGCAGGGAGGTAGAGATAGCCGATGCTATACGCGGGGAGGTCGGTGCGCAGGGTGCCGGTGGCGGCAAAAGTGGCCGCGCCAAAGAGGGCAATGGGCAGCCCTATTGCCGCGGCGCTGGCGATGGCGCGGCGGGTCTCAATGCCGCAGTGACTCAAGAAAGGAACGTTCATAGAACCGCCACCAATACCCAAGAGCGCCGAGAGTGCGCCAACCAGCGTAGCGATAGCGCTCAGGCCTTTCCAGCCGGGCAAACTGCCGCCTGGGTCTTGGTTTTGGCGCGGCGCGCGCAGCATATGTATCGAGGTCAACAGCAAAAACACCGCGAACACGCCTTGCAGTGACTGAGAGTCGATCCGGTCAGCGAGCACAGAGCCGAGCACCGTACCCAAGACTATCCCCGGCGTCATGCGCCGAAACAGCGACCAATCGACGGCGCCGCGTTGGTGGTGCGCGCGCACAGAGGACAGAGAGCTCAGTACCATGGCCCCGAGTGAGGTTCCCACGGCGATTTGCATCAGTGCAGGGCTGTCCACGTCATTGAGGTGAAACACCAGCAAGAGGCTGGGCACCATGACGATGCCGCCTCCCACGCCAAGCAGCCCCGCTAGCAGGCCACTGAACACACCAATAAGCGGGTAGAGCAGTAGCCCCATCAGTTCTAGCATTGTGCGTCGTCTCTAGGCCATCTCTGAGAAGACGGCTCTGGCTTGTTCCAGGGTGTAGGCAATATCTGCATCACTGTGCGCACTGGAGACAAACCCGGCCTCGAAAGCCGCCGGTGCAAAGTACACCCCGCGCTGCAGCATGGCATGGAAGAACTGCTTGAAGCGCTCCGCATCGCAGGCCATCACTTGATCAAAACGGGTGACGCTGGGCGCTTGTGTGAAGAAAAAGCCAAACATTCCGCCCACGCTCACTGTAGACAGAGCAATGTCGGCGTCGGCGGCCGCTTGGGTGAGACCTTGGCGCAAGACTTCGGTCTGCGCGCCGAGCTTCTCAAAAAAGCCCGTTTGGCTGACGATGCGCAGGCTCGCTAGTCCTGCTGC
>CAKZUS010000309.1 GCA_937921805.1 uncultured Granulosicoccaceae bacterium | reverse complement strand
TGCTGCACTGTGTTGGGCGGTGGGGAGCTTGTTTGCTGAAAAACCCGCGCGTGAGATAGGCGGCTATCGTTTCAGTGTGGCGCGCATGAGCTTGATTGCGCTCTTGTTTTGCCTCATCACCAGCTTTGTGGGGGACTGGTCATCTATTGGGCCGCACATGGGGGTGCTGGTGGTGTCGTCCGTCATCGGGATCGTGTTTGGTGACGTATGCCTCTTTGCCAGCATGTCGCGTCTGGGGCCAAGGCGATCGGGCATCTTGTGGGCGCTCAATGCCCCCATTACCTGTGCGCTGGCGATAGGGTGGCTGGGGGTGAGCTACACGAATCTGGCGTGGTGGGGATCTGTGCTGGTGGTGACGGGCGTAGCGGTAGCAATCTGGTTTGGTCGGCGGCGAGGGGTTTTTAATGCCTCTGAGCACACGCGCGGTGCGGTTGCTGTGGGTGTGTTGCTGGGGCTGGGAGCCGCATGGGGTCACTCCGTCGGCGCGATATTGGTGAAGCCTGTCGTCGACGCTGGCGCCGAAGTCTGGGCAGTCGCAGCGTGGCGGGTGTCAGTGTCTGCGTTGTGCCTCAATGCCTGGGCCTTAGCGCGTGGAGAGGTCGGCCAAATCTATCGCTCTATCAATGCACAGCAATGGGCGCATATTGGCGCTAGCGGTGTGATCGGCATGCTCATGGGTGTTACTTTGCTGACCATGTCGTTTCGTGGTGGCGACGTGGGGCTCGCGTCGGTTTTGTCGTCGACGACTCCCGTTGTCCTGTTGCCCCTGCTGTGGGTGCTGCACCGCCAGCGACCAGCGGCGATGGCGTGGGTCGGGGCGGTGCTATGCGTGCTGGGGAGCGCGCTGATTATCTACGCCTAGAGCAGAAACTCGAGTAGGGCTTTTTGCGCGTGCAAGCGATTGCCGGCCTGCTGCCATACGACGCTGGCACTGCCGTCGATTACCTCGGCGCTGACCTCCTCTGCGCGATGCGCGGGGAGGCAGTGCAGGAAAATGGCCTGTGGGTCCGCCTTCTGCATCAGCGCTGTATCGACCTGATACCCTGCAAAAGCCGTCTCGCGTGCGCGGCTCTCGTCCTCTTGGCCCATGCTGGTCCACACATCAGTGCTCACGCATTGCACGCCATGCATCGCCTCGGCGGGATCACGAGTGATAAATACCCGGTCTCCTGCGCGATCTAAGTACTCGCTATCGGGTTCATAGCCCTCTGGGCAAGCGATGCGCAACTGAAAACCGAGCAGTGCTGCGGCGTTGATCCAGGAATTGCAGACATTATTGCCATCACCTATCCAAGCGGCGCTGCGCTGCGACCAATCGCCAGTGCCGTGGTGTTCGACCCAGGTTTGGATATCAGCCAGCATTTGACAGGGGTGGAGGCGCTCGCTCAGGCCATTGATCACAGGGATGCTGGAGGCAGCGGCGAACTCGACCTGGTCTGCCTGTGAGTCGTTGCGAATCATCACCACATCGACCATCTGCGAGAACACCCTGGCGGTGTCGCTGAGCGGCTCGCCCCGCCCCAGTTGGCTGCGCTGCGGGTCGAGCATAATGGCGTGCCCTCCCATCTGCGCCATGCCGGTCTCAAAAGAGACTCTGGTGCGGGTGGAAGCCTTAGTGAAAATCATTGCCAGCGTGCGCCGATACGCGAGCATGGCATCGCCGTCATGAGCGCGCAGCGCCTTAAGCTCGATGCCGCGCTGTACGATGTGCAGGAACTCTTGAGCACTGAGATCGTGCTCATCAAGGTAGTGACGTGTCATGCGTGGACCTCAGCAATAGCGGCGATAACGGCGTCTCCAAAGCGCTCAGTAGCGCTGTCGGCTTGCTCATCGCTCAGGATATAAGGGGGAAGTAAGCGTACGGACTGGTGGGCGGCTTTGACGATCAGCAGGCCGTGCTCAAGGCAGTGTTCGTTAAAGCGCTCGGGGAGTTGCGCGAATTGCACGCCAATCATCATACCGCGACCTCTTACCTCAGTGATGAGATCTAAGGGGTCGAGCCGCTCGCGCAGTCGCCCCAGCATTCGTGCGCCGAGCATGTGATTGCGCTCTAGTAGTTGATCGCGTTCAATGACGTCTAAGACCGTGTTGGCGACCGCACATGCCAGCGGATTGCCGCCGAATGTGGAGCCGTGACTGCCGGGGGTAAAGTATGCCGCCGCCGCCCCGCGCGCTAGACAGGCGCCGATAGGGAAACCATTGCCCAGTGCCTTGGCGATAGTCACAACATCGGGCAAGACGGCGCTGTGCTGGTACCCAAACCAGCGTCCCGTGCGGCCGATACCAGACTGAATTTCATCGCAAATCAGTAGCGCTTGATGCTGGTCGCAGCGAGTGCGCAGGTGTTCGAGAAAGCCCTCGGGAGCAAGACGAACACCGGCTTCGCCCTGAATCGCCTCGATCATCACGGCGACAACGCGGCTCTCGCCCTGCGCAGTATATTGGGCCAATGCTGCGTCCAGTGCGTCTATATCCCCATAGGGCAGGTGCACAAAGCCTGGATCTAGTGGCGCAAAGCCTTTTTTGATCGCGGTGTTGCCAGTGGCAGCGAGAGTGGTGAGAGTACGCCCGTGAAAACCATCCTCAAAGCAGATCACGATCGGGGCGGCGACCTTGGTGTGGTGGGCGTGCAAACGCGAGAGCTTAATGGCCGCTTCGTTGGCCTCGGCTCCGCTGTTACCGAAAAATACACGCTGCATGCCGCTGTGGGCGCAGAGCCGCTCGGCGAGCTGCTCTTGGGCCGGGATGCGCATGACATTCGAGCTGTGCATGAGCTTCGCACTTTGCTCGCTGATCACGGCGTTGATGTCGGGATGGCTGTGCCCGAGAGCCGTGACAGCAATGCCGCCAAAGGCGTCGAGATAGCGTCGTCCCTGCTCATCCCACACCCAGGCGCCACGGCCTCGTTCAATGCTCAGCGAAGGAGGAGCGTAGGACTGCATGAGATGAGACATAGATGACATTCCGTAGAGGTATAGCGGGGGTTTGTGCAGGGCTGAAGAGTCTAGCACTGAGAAACTGTGCTTTGTATCAGGTGTCAGTTTATACTCTGCGGGTTACGATCTCTGTTCAATAAGTGAGGACTACGCATCATGGCTTTTGATTTTCCCGACCTGCCCTACGATTTTAGCGCGTTGGAGCCGTCTATTGACGCGCAAACGATGGAGATCCATTACGACCGCCATCATCGTACTTACTTCAATAATTTTGTCGCGGCTACCCAAGACACTCCTCTAGCAGACCAGTCTCTAGAGCAGATTCTCGCAGGGGCCTCTGGCCACGGCGCCGCAGTGCGAAACAATGGCGGCGGCTTGTTTAACCATATCTTGTACTGGAACAGCATGTGTGATGGTGGCAGTGCACCCAGTGCTGCATTGAGTGCTGCCATAGAGGCCGAGTTTGGCTCAAAAGAAGCACTGCAAGAGCAAATGACCAAAGCGGGCTTGACGCGCTTCGGCTCTGGGTTTGCTTGGCTGGTGCTGGTCGATGGCAAGCTCACCGTGACCTCTACCCCCAATCAAGACAACCCCTTGATGGACTGTGCTGAAGTACAAGGCACGCCTATTTTGGGGCTGGATGTCTGGGAGCACGCGTACTATCTCAAGTACCAAAACAAACGCCCCGACTACATCAAAGCATGGTGGGACGTGGTGGATTGGGCTGCCGTTTCAGCGCGCTTTAGTGCCTAAACACGCCTTTCTATTTTGCGGCGCCTACCAGCGCCGCATCTTGACCCAGGAATAACGACGATGACTGATAGCGCTATAGACAGAATTAAAGAGCAGATTGAAGGCAATAAAGTCATTTTGTATATGAAAGGGACGCCTTCTATGCCGCAGTGCGGCTTCTCTGCACGTACTGTTGATGCACTGAAGCAGTGCGGGCGAGAGTTCGCCTATGTGAATGTGCTGGCTGACCCTGAAGTGCGCGCCCATCTACCACAATACGCGCAGTGGCCCACCTTCCCACAGTTGTGGGTACAAGGTGAGCTGATTGGCGGCTGTGACATTGTGATGGAAATGCACGAGAGCGGCGAACTGCAGAGCACTATCGACGGGGCGTTTGCCTAGTTTGCTTAGTTTGCCTGCCTAGTTCTTAGTCGCCATTGTTGAGGTGTAGGGATTCCCAGCGATTGACGATCTGGCAGAACAAGCGAGCCGTTTGCTTGGTGTCATACACTGCGGAGTGTGCTTCGCTGGCGTCCCACGCGATGCCAGCGGCGTGCGCGGCCCGAGCCAGCACTGTTTGCCCGTAGACCAGTCCTGAGAGCGATACGGTGTCAAAGCTGCTGAATAAGTGAAACGGATTGCGCTTAACGCCGCTGCGCTCGACGGCGGCGTTAATAAACGACAAGTCAAAATGGGCATTGTGGCCCACCAAAATAGCCCGCGTGCAACCGTGGGCTTTCACTGCCGCGCGGATGGGCTTGAAAAGAAACTCCAAAGCATCGGCTTCTTTTCGTGCTGCCCGCAAAGGGTGCCAGGGGTCAATGCCGTTCACGCGCAATGACTTGGGGTCCAGATTGGCTCCTTCAAAGGGCTGGACATGCGTCGAATAGGCCTGCCCGAGTGCCAGTTGCCCGCGCTCGTCTTGCTCGACAAGGACCGCACAGACCTCCAGTAGGGCATCGGTGCCGGGATTAAATCCGCCTGTTTCAACGTCGACAACAACTGGCAGATAACCACGAAACCGGTTCTTCAGGCTATACCCTTCACCGGCGTGGTAGTGGCGCTCGCTCATAACTTATTTAGGTCTCTTGAAATCCATCAAAGCGCCACGCCATGGATTCCCCTGCGCGCAAGGGAATTAAGGCGCCGTCGGCGTAGGGGAGGTGTGTGGGGAGGTTCCAGTCATCTTTGACTAACCGAATGCGTCGTGTATTGCGGGCAAGTCCATAAAAATCGGCACCGCGTTGGCTGGCAAAAGCCTCTAGACGATCCAAAGCATTGGCGTCTTCGAATGCCGTGGCATAGAGTTCGAGGGCGCTGTAGGCGGAGTATACCCCTGCGCAGCCACAGGCGTTTTCTTTGGCCGATTGCGCGTGGGGGGCGCTGTCTGTGCCCAGGAAGAACCGAGGGTGATCACTGGTCGCCGCCTCGATGAGGGCGCGACGATGCGACTCTCGTTTGAGAATCGGCAGGCAGTAAAAATGTGGACGCACTCCGCCCACTAGCAAAGCGTTACGGTTGTAGAGCAAGTGCTGTGGGGTCAGCGTGGCGGCAAGATGGGCAGGGCCACTGCGCACAAAATCGGCCGCATCGGCGGTGGTGATGTGTTCCATTACCACGCGCAAGCCCGGCACGCGCTCTAGCAACGGAGCGAGCACCGTGTCGATAAAGCGCTTTTCGCGATCAAAGATATCGACCTCTGGATCGACAACTTCGCCGTGTACGCACAAGGGCAAGCCTTG
>CAKZUS010000308.1 GCA_937921805.1 uncultured Granulosicoccaceae bacterium | reverse complement strand
CGCCATCAAGGGGCGGAGCTGTTCGTAGTAGTGTTGAAGCGACTGTAATGGTCGTGGAGCGAAGGGGCAGCGCCATTGAGCTGAACGAGTCGGTCAACTGTCATTGCGACAGGAGGAGCCGGTGAGCGAGGCAAAGCCATTTGTGATTGATAAAAACCAAGTCTGGGAGGCCTATCAACAGGTCAAAGCAAACAGGGGGGCTGCGGGGGTAGACGAGCAATCGCTCCACGCCTTTGAACAGCGTTTGAAGCCTCACCTCTACAAGATCTGGAATCGGCTGTCTTCGGGCAGTGACTTCCCGCCGCCAGTGAAAGCGGTGCCGATCCCCAAGAGAAACGGTGGTGAGCGTATTCTGGGTGTCCCCACAGTCAGCGACCGCATAGCGCAAACGGTGGTGAAGAATGTCTTCGAACCATTGGTAGAACCGATCTTCCATGAAAATTCCTACGGTTACCGCCCAGGACGCTCGGCGCATGATGCATTGAGCGTCGTACGGCGTCGGTGTTGGGATTATGACTGGGTAGTAGAGTTCGATATCAAAGGTTTGTTTGACCATATTGACCACGGGTTACTGATGCGAGCGGTACGTTATCACTGCAGTATTCCATGGGCGTTGCTGTACATCGAAAGAGGGCTCACAGCCCCGATGCAGAACGCCGACGGAGAGTTGATGATCAGGGATAGAGGCACGCCGCAAGGGGGTGTAATCAGTCCGGTGCTAGCGAATCTGTTTCTCCACTACACGCTAGATCATTGGATCGATACACGCCTGCGCAGTGTGCGATTCTGTCGCTACGCCGATGATGGAGTGATTCATTGCAAGAGCAAGAAGCAAGCACTGTGGGTGCTCAAACAACTCGATGCCCGTTTAACGGCATGTGGGTTGGCACTGCACCCAGAGAAGACACAGATTGTGTATTGCAAGGACGTAAACCGGAGCGAGGAGCATGAGAATATTGCATTCGATTTTCTCGGCTATCGCTTTCGCCCAAGGAAAGCGGTGGATAAATACGGTCGTGTTTATGTGAACTTTTTCCCCGCAGTGAGCCGCGATGCGCTCAAACGTATGCGCCAACAGATTCGCAGCTGGCATGTGCAGCTGATGAATGACAAGTCTTTAATCGACTTGTCACGGATGTTCAATCCGGTATTGCGAGGTTGGTGGCACTACTATGGACGATTTTATCGTTCGGCATTACGCGGCTTGGGCCAACATATGGATGGTTATCTCACGCGTTGGCTGATGCGTAAGTACAAGTACTTCGCCGGTCATAAAACCCGTGCATGGCGCTATCTAGATCGTCTCAAGCAGCGCCACCCATTTGCTTTCATCCATTGGGAAATTCAACGCAAAGCTTCAATGGTGGGAGCCGGATGACGCGAGAGTGTCACGTCCGGTTCTGCGAGGGGCTGGCGGTGAGATTCCGCCGGTCTACTCACCCGTATTTGCCCAGCACAGTCGTCGGTCGCTTCTTTCGCCTGTACCTGATTATGGACATCTACAGCCGCAAAATAGTGGGCTGGGAGATCCATGAGAGCGAATCGGCGGAACACGCCTCGCAGCTGATCCGCAAAGCCTGCTTAGCCGAGAAGGTGCGCCCATCGCAGCTCGTGCTGCACTCGGACAACGGCTCCCCGATGAAGGGAGCAACGATGCTCGCAACGCTACAGCGCCTAGGGATTGTGGCGTCCTTTAGCCGCCCGTCGGTCAGTAACGACAACCCCTACTCGGAGAGCCTATTTGGCACGATGAAGTATCTGCCGAGTTATCCCGATAAGCCCTTTGCCAGCCTCACTCATGCGCGCAGCTGGGTGGAGCGTTTTGCCACGTGGTACAACGAGCAGCATCGCCACAGTGCGCTGCGCTTTGTGACGCCAGCACAACGCCATCGTGGCGAAGATCAGGCCCTACTCGCCCAGCGCAAGCAGGTGTATGAACAAGCCCGCCAGGAGAAGCCAGAGCGTTGGAGCACCGTTACACGTAACTGGTCGCCGGTTGGCGAGGTCTGGCTTAATCCGGACCGACAACAGCGTCTCGAAGGAGAAAATCTAACAATAGCGGCTTAGTGAAAGTGGACAACTTCCTTGACAAACGTCGCCTCGGTGCTGTAGTTGATCGGCTTCACGCAGTACCCGATAGAAGCTCGACTCTGAGGCGATATACCGGCCCTGGTCCGCGAGAGCGGGCACAATCTGCGTAGGCGGCAGGCTTTGATAGGCGGGCTTATTGCACAGCGTCAGCATGCTCTCTCGCTCTTCTTCAGTGAGCTTGTTGCTCGGCGGGCGCCGCTTTGCGCCTGGGCGTGCATCGGTTTTCTTTTTGCGCCAACGCTGGTAGGTACGAACGCTGACGTGCAGCGCGCTACAGGCCTGCTTCAGCGAGGCGCCATCGCTTTGGGCTTGGGTAATCAGCGCCACTGCTCTACGGCGATCTGAGGCAGAGATCATTCGTCCTCTGGCTCCCCCCAGATCGCTTGGGCCTTTTTTCTGAGCACCAATAACGCTGCCGTCTCCGCTAAGGCTTTCTCTTTACGGCGCAGCTCGCTCTCCAACGCCTTGATGCGCTGCTCATCACCACGGCGCTGGGCCTTGAGTTGCTGTGCTTGTGCGCGGTCCCAATCGTTGGCTTGTTCGCATGCCTGGCGCCATTGCTGGAGCTGCTCAGGATAGAGGCCTTTCTCGCGGCAAAACCTCGAGAGCTCTGCCTCGTTCATCGCCGCGCTCTCTAGCACTGCCGAGAACTTGTCCGCAGCGCACCAGCCTGCAGGAGTCGTATCGGCATCGGGCATCAAGCGACCCTCTGCCCGCGCTTGTTTGCGCCAGTTGTACAGAGTCGCCTCGCTGATGCCTTCCTCCTGAGCAATCTCGACCAATGGTTTGTTGCTCGGTGGAAGCATTTTCTTCAACACCGCTTCTCTACGTTCTGTGGGATAGCCCATGATGTCCTCGTTCTCGCCCTCTCAATGGATGATATTAGAGCTTTGATAGCCCTGATGACAACTATCCTGACTGAGGGGGACCCCAAAGGGGTCATTGTCCATAGTGATAGAGGAAGCCAGTATTGCTCGCATGAATTTAGGGAGTTACTGAACCGCTATCAGCTGGTTGGCAGCATGAGTGCCAGGGCTTGCTGTTACGACAACGCTTGCGCGGAGAGCTTCTTTCACAGTCTCAAGGTTGAAATAATCCACTGTTATCAGTTTCAGTACTGGGCAGAGCATCCGCCAAGCGGTCTTTCGCTACATTGAGGTGGATTACAACCGAAAGCGCCGACACAGTTTTTGCGGCTATCTCAGCCCAGAACAGTTCGAAAGTCGTCACACTGCATGACTTCAAAGTGTCCGTATGTCGCGGGTAGGATCAGCCAGCCAGTATCGCAAACTGTTGGACAACGGGCTCGCCAGCGCGGGCGAGCTGGTGCCCAACGTCGCGCTCAGCCTCACGCAGACCGCCTAGCTGCCAGAGCCCATCGTCTTGTTGCAAGAAGTTACTCTGCCCAATGGTCAGAAAGACACCGTCAGTGTGCCGGGGGTGTGCCCGCCCGCACTGAGCTGCGAGAACCTCACCGACCAAGGCGCGATCACATTCGGTGATCTGCCATTCTTGAGACATTCCCCCTAGCCTCGTATACTCAGCAGTACCCCTTGATCGCAGTGTCATCCACCATGCAAGATGTCTTTGTCAACTTGTTCACCGATTTTGGCTTCAAAAAGCTCTTTGGCGAGGAGCCCAATAAAGCACTGCTGATCAGCTTTCTCAATACCTTGTTGCCCGCAAAGCACCAAATCGCGCATCTGACATATACCCAGAGTGAGCACTTAGGCCCATCGGCACTGGACCGCAAAGCGATTTTTGATCTGAGCTGTGTCAGCGACAGTGGTGAGCGTTTCATTGTCGAGCTGCAAAAAGCCAAACAGAACTACTTCAAGGATCGCAGCCTGTACTACGCGACCTTTCCGATCCAAGAGCAAGCCCAGCGCGGCGATTGGGACTTTCGCCTGGAAGCGATCTACACCATTGGCATTTTGGATTTTGTGTTTGACGAGGATCGCGGCGATGAGCAGGTAGTGTACGAGATTCAGCTCAAAGATCAGCGTAATCAGGTGTTTTACGACAAGCTGACGTTCATTTACCTGACACTCCCACACTTCACTAAATCGATTGAACAACTGGACACCTTGCAAGACAAGTGGCTGTATACCTTCCGGCACTTGCACACTTTGACAGAGCGCCCAGAGCACTTGAGTGAAGAAGTGTTTGAAAAGGCATTCCAACAAGCCAAGATTGCGCGTTTTGACCCCAACGAGCGCCGAGCCTACGAAAGTAGCCTGAAGTACTACCGCGATTTAAAGAATGTGACGGATACGGCGCGTGGGGAAGGGTTTGAAGAGGGCCGAGAAGAGGGTCGAGCTGAGGGCCGAGAAGAAGGTTTGATTGAAGGCTTGGTTGAAGGGGAACGACGAACTCAGCAAAAGATGATGCGACGAATGCAAGCACAGGGCCTGTCGCTGGAGCAGATTGCACAATTGACTGACCAGACGCTGGGCGCTGTGCGTGCACTGTTAGGAGAGCGTTAAGCGTCACAAGACCCCATCGTCTGGCCTGTGCTGCAAGAAGTCACCCAGCCCAATGGCCAGAAAGACACGGTAAGTGCGCCGGTGGTGTACCTGCCCGCGCTGAGCCTAGACGCCGGGCTTGACATCCGTAATCTCGCCGGACAGATCGAAGGCGGCAATCTGAGCCTGAGCGCCGGTCGCGATATCGCCAACCTCGCCAGCCACCCGCGAAGCGCTGTTCGATCGCAGCGGCACCCGCCAAGACGTGCTCACCGGCACGGCGGGCATCGCCAGCGCGGGTAGCTTGAGCATCAATGCAAGGCGGGACTTTACTGACTTGGCCGGGGAGGTCTCGGCAGGGGGCGATGCGCGCATTAGTGCCGTGCGCGATATCCACCTACAAGCCGTCGCCCTGACGCACTCACAAAACCGCCCCGGCTTTAGCGAAAGCCGCACCGAACAGCGTGTCAGCAGTGTGCAGAAATGAGCCTTCAACTAAGAATGAAAAAGGCGGGTATATCAAGGACATCAAACGAAGCTTTGCTACTGCATGCCGTCGCGCAAGAATTGAGGATTTCACACCACATGATACGAGGCACACTGGCGCGGCTTGGTTGGTCACAAAGGGAGTTCAGTTAGATGCTGTGCGCGATTTGCTAGGGCAATCATCAGTGACTGTTACTGAGAAGTACGCTCACCTGGCACCCGAAGTTGTTAGGGCCGCTGTGCACGTTCTAGACCACGATGACTAGCCACATGAGATGCGACTTGTCACGTTTTTGTCACGTTTAGTTTTTTGCCTGTAGCCAAAAACAAGCCTAAGTGCTTGATTTTATTGGCTCCCCGGGACGGGCTCGAACCGCCGACCTAGTGATTAACAGTCACCCGCTCTACCAACTGAGCTACCGGGGATTGGGAAAGACGTAATGATGGAACGAAATTGAGCTTTTGTCAATTCCTAAGGCGAGAAATTTCATAGAACGCTGCGTCATAGGTCTGTATTCATGACGTGATTGTAATTTTTCTGTGAGACATTGCCTTCACTACGTTTCAAAGACTTTATGGCAGGCGTAAATTAACCATTTATTTTGTGATTCTGTTTCATTATTATGTATTTCCAGGAACCTAATTTGACAAAGTAAGTTAAGTTTTGAGGATCAAGGAAATGAGGATAGTTTTAGGCTTGTTGATGGCCGTTTCGCTTGGCTTGTATGGCTGTGGCGGTGGCGGAAGTAGCAGTGGTGCTAGCAACAGTAGCGGTGCCGACAGTGACAGTTCTACACAGACACCATCTGATGGGGATTCTGAACAGACACCATCTGATGGGAATTCTGAACAGACACCCTCTGATGAAAACTCTGAACAGACACCGTCTGATGAAAATTCTGAGCTTAACGGACGGGCTGTGAAGGGAGTGCTCAAAAACGCTGATGTCGTGCTCTATGAGTTCAATGGTGTCAGCAAAACGAAAATTGGCTCCACTACGACTAATGACGAGGGTCGCTATAGCTTGAATTTCACGGGCTACCAAGGCGGAGTGGTGATTGTCGAAGTGCGCCCGAATGCGCAGACTCGCATGATCTGCGATCTCGACACTTGTGAGTCAGGAGAAGACGTCGTGCTCCCCGGGTCGTTTGTTTTGAAGTCTGTTGCCAAAAGCTTGGCCAAAGGTAGCACCGAGAATGTGTTGCAGGTTTCGACGTGGACTCATGCTGCTGCGACGCAGGTAGAAGCAACTGGCAACATTACCGGCAGCGTGGCCACCCATGCCGTCGGCCAC